>JBATFE010000562.1:0-1627 GCA_049664445.1 Gammaproteobacteria bacterium | reverse complement strand
ACCCGGGATCCATGGCCAAGGAGGCCGGTTTTAAATGGCCCGTTGCTTTAACTGCCGATGCCTGGGCAGATTGTGTGGCCTGGACCGAGGACGATAGCCAGCAACAGGTCTATCAGGATCAGTCAGGGAGGCTGTGGGATACGCTGTACATGGCCTCTCATGCTATTCGGACGAGCAAGGATTCGGGTGATCGGCTGTTGTTCCAACTCTATCGAGTGCCGCGTGATGGGCAGTCGACGGAAGCGGAACTGATCACGCTGAGACTGATTGTCGGACCCGGTGATTCCGGTGAACCGGTGATCACTATTTTGCTGCCGCATGAGGACTGAAGCATAGTTCCCGTGCCGTTCTTTCAATACATCAAGTTGATGACTTGAGTACATCGCCATCACCCATTGGGGAGACTATCTCCCCGGTGGGTGATGGTCTTTCTGATTAAACAACACAAGGAGATCATTATGAAATATGTCGTTCAATATACCTTGCCTTACAAGCATCGGGTCATGGTCGGTATCGAGGCCGACAGCTCGGATGAAGCCATCAGGAAGGCCGAGGCTTTGCACGACCAGGGCGACCTCATGCAGGACTCCGCGGAGGTACCGCTACTGCTTGATGACTGTGAGGGCGACGACAGCCCCCTGCACTATACCGTCAAGCAGGAGCTGGCAGAGGACGAGCCTTGGCCAGAACCGTACGGACACATCAACACACGTTACCAGAATGAGGCGGCATTTCAGGTGGGAAAGCTGCTGATCGAGGCATACCGTCGTGGCGAAACACGCGGCGGCAGCGTCGATTGGGATGAACTGGATCTGGCCTACCAGGCCGCCCTTGATGCAGCCTCTAACAATGAAGACCCACCTCTTATAAAGGCGGGCAAAAGCACTGGTCGTTGAGCCGTATATCGAGCCGGCCCGCATCACTCCGGGTGAGGTATTCCGGCCCATCGATCCGTAGTCAATCACAGAGCCCCGCTTGGTACGGGGCTTTTTTTGGTTATGATGACCACATCCGGATTTACCGGATACGGTGGAGCCGCAAGTGGTCTGCCTCAGACACCGGCGCACGTTTTTCTTCCTTACGTCAAAATCTCTCCAACGAACTGATCGACGGTAACAGCCAGATTATTCTGTAATCCGGGTAGGCATGCACGGCTGATACCGCATCCTGATTTGCCGGATACGGTGAACTCGGATGTGGTTGCATGACCGCATGCATTGCCCGGACAAGTCATAGCTGTCCACCGAGTCCACATGCCTTGCCCGCAACGGTAACGCGAGCCACAAACTCGCGTACCAAGGGCGGGGCCGCGTTCAGCGGCGCCTGTGGACCCCGGTTGGGCAGGTATGTGCGCACGAATGACGGCATCAGCTTTTAAGCGCAAGCCGTGTGACAGGCGAACGCCTGGCGCAGGGCTTGCCTGACCCGAAGGCGCACTCGTCACTAGTAAGCGAAGCGGGGTAGTGACGAGGGCGGCAATCCCATTAACGGCGCGGGCTCGCGATTGGATTTCGAGGTTACAGCGGGATTTCGTGTTCTTATACTGCGCCCTCAATCGATTTTAACCGTGGCCACTGCGTGTACTAGTGGCGATTGAGCGCATTCGGGTTCTGTGACGCGCAACGGC
>JBATFE010000561.1:0-3925 GCA_049664445.1 Gammaproteobacteria bacterium | reverse complement strand
CAACGGCACCGCGCCATTCGCCGTTGATGCGCACCTCTGTGCCCTTTTCGGGGGTGTATGCGATGCTCAGGACGTCACCTTTTTTTGTGGCAGTAAACAGCTTGTTGAAGGCATCCAGTCGCGGCTTGAGTGCCTGCAGTTCGCTGCTTGAAAGATTGGCATCCAGTCCGTCTATCCAGCCAGCGGTGATCTTTTGCTTGCTGATTTCCTTGTAGAGAATGTGCATCAGGACGCTGCCTGGTCCCTCGTTGCTGAGTATGGCAGCGGCATCCGTTGTCTTCACCGGCAGGTAAAGTGCCCCGACGTAGACGTCTATATAGAGTTTTTCCCGCAGGCCGGCACCGTTCAGCAGCAGAGGGGCCTTGCTGTCGCCTGATGGCACGGTCTCCGCAATTTCAACTCCCTCGATTTCAAGTGCGTACGCCGGCACGCTATGGAGTAACAGGGCCAGAACAAGGGTCAGGACGTGTCGGTACATGGTTTCTCCTCGGTAATCGGGTGGATTATTTGGCCCGTGCAGGATGTCGTACAATATTCTCGACATGCACCGGGAATTGACCGCTCCTGATATCCCTGTAGTAGCGTTCAAGCGTCAGCCTGACGACCGGGAAGGCCAGTTCATGCCAGGGTATTTCGTGTTCCTCGTAGAGCCTGACTTCCAGGCTTTCGTCTCCAGGCCGGTAATCCTCCGATTCCAGCTGCGCACGAAACATCATGTAGACCTGGTTAATGTGCGGAATGCTGAACACGCCATAGAGTGCCAGATCGGTGACCTTGCCACGGGCCTCTTCCCAGGTCTCACGCGCGGCCGCCTGTTCGGTTGACTCGCCGTTTTCCATGAAGCCGGCGGGGAGCGTCCACAGGCCATAGCGTGGCTCGATGGCGCGGCGGCACAGCAAGATGCGGTTATCCCATTCGGGTATACAACCGGCCACGATTTTCGGATTCTGGTAATGCACCGTCTGGCAGGCATCACAGACATGGCGCGGCCGATCATCACCGGCAGGGATCCTCTCGATTACAGGGTTACCGCAATTACTGCAATAGATCATAGGGATACGGTCACAAACGGGTGGTTGTTGTATTGTCCGACATTAGCATAGATTGCCGCCGCAAATCCTGTGAATCGTTGTGCATGTACGTGAGACTGCTAGTGTCTGATCAGCTTTTCCGCCAGCGTCAGGCCCAGCATGGTCTTGGCGTCCCGCAGGGTGCCGTTGTATACCTGCGCCAGTGCCTCGTCGAAGGGTAGCCAGTGTACCTCTATCACCTCGTGTGCCTCCGGTTGGGCGGCAAGGTGTGTTAACCCGCGTGCAAGAAACAGGTGGATGACCTCGTCGCAGAAACCCGGTGTTGCCAGAATGTCACCGAGGGACTGCCATTGATCAGCCTCGATCCCGGCCTCCTCCAGCAGTTCACGCCTTGCTGTCGTTTGCGGAGCTTCATCCGCTTCCAGCTTGCCGGCAGGTAATTCCCATAACCAGCCGCCGCCGGCATGCCGATACTGGCGCAGCAGGCAAACATGCTGGCGTTCGTCGAGTGCGACCACGGCGGCCCCGCCCGGGTGACGCACAATTTCAAGTTCCACCGACTCGCCATTGGGCAGGGTCAGGGATTCAATGCCGAGTTGTACAACCCGGCCTTGGAATATTAAACGGGTAGTGTGAGACAATCCGGTTTTCCTCTTCAGTGGCGATATTCCGTGCAGCCATTTTACATGCAACAGGCGCTGCGTTTCTCATGTACGCAGTGTGGGCAATGCTGCGCCACTGCCGGCGAGTATTATGTCTACCTGAATGACGAGGAATCCGAGCGGATTCGCGCCTTTGTGCACTTGTCGCGCGGCTGGTTCCGGCGTCGCTACCTGCAACGTCTTGACGGGGGTGATCGGGTACTGGCATCCGGGCCCGACGAGCGTTGTATCTTTCTGGACAGTGAAGGCAGCTGCCGGGTGTATGCCGTTCGCCCCGTACAATGCCGGACCTACCCGTTCTGGCCGGAACTGCTTGGCAGTGCCGCGGCATGGAATCGGGAGGCACGCCGTTGCGAGGGTATAAACCAGGGCAGGGTGGTGGCCCGCTCGACTATTCGGCGTGCCTTGCGGGAATGTATTGAACAACAGCAACAGGGAAATTGCGGAGCAAGCCTCAAGCCTGTGGCTCAAACACGGCGAACAGCTGGCCGGCGTGGGCGGGTGCATGCGGATCGTGATAGAGGCTGATTAATGTCATGCCCTGGGGTGGAGTCAGTAGTGGACCCCGTGTCAGGGTGTCAAAGACTTCTCCCCCCAGCAGTTGCTGCGCAATCGTCAGATACAGGCGATCAAGGACCTTCGCCTCAAGCAAGGTATGGAAAACGGCCGGTCCGGCGATCGCGTAGAGGCTCCGGTAACCCAGTGCCGCCAGACGCGAGACCAGGCGGCCACCCTCAACCAGGGTGCCAGCGCCGGCATGAACGACCTCGATGCCCGCGTCCTGTAATGCCTGAGCCCGGGCCGGGTCCGATGTGTCGCCGGTCATGACCAGGATGCGGCGCTTTCGGTAGGGTTCCAGTGCCGCAACCGGGATATCCAGACTGCCGCTGAGAATGGCGATATCCGGCTGTTCAGGCAAGCCCTGTGCCAGGCGCCATTCGCGTATGTCGCCAAATGCAGTCCCGGTTGCGACCGGCAGCTGGTCCTGCGCCTCGCCAATGAGACTTTGCCGGAAGTAGCGGCCACTGGTTATCAACAGGTCGGCCTGACCGGCCAGTTCCTGGTAGAGGCGCCAGTCACGCGGGTTGACCGTCGCGCCGGGCACGGTGTGTGTGGTGCTGTGGTTATCGCCAAGGGCAATGCGTCCATCCAGCGTAGTAATAAAGTTGCTGTAGACATAAGGGGCGTCTGGCTGGCCTTTCAGATGCAGTTGATGCTGCAGGTACAGCCCTTGCAACGGCTGCGGGCCGTCTGCCGCAGGGTAGAGCCGGGTTACCGGTGTCTGCATGATCACGTGTCCCCGGGATATGCAGTATCCCGTCGATAGATTAATAAGAGGCTATAAATAAAAACGGGGCCATCCGGCCCCGTTTTCGGTTGCTGTTAATGACGCGTGTATCAGGCTTCAGCTGCCTGCGGTGCGTCGACACTCTTGCCCTGGTAATCCTGAATGGCTGCCTTGATGGCGTCCTCAGCCAGTACCGAGCAGTGAATCTTCACCGGTGGCAGTGCCAGCTCTGCCGCGATGTCGGTGTTCTTGATCTTGCGGGCCTCGTCCAGGGTCTTGCCTTTTACCCATTCCGTCAACAGCGAGCTTGAGGCAATGGCCGAGCCGCAACCATACGTCTTGAACCTGGCATCCTCGATGACGCCGTTGTCACCGACCTTGATTTGCAGCTTCATAACGTCACCACAGGCCGGGGCGCCCACCATGCCGGTACCGACCTGCTTGTCACCCTTGTCGAACGAGCCGACATTTCTCGGGTTCTCGTAGTGGTCCAGTACTTTATCGCTATATGCCATTTCCCATTCTCCTAATAGCTGAAATATTTCAAACTATGGTTATGCTGCTGTCTGCCTGAAGCCGGCTCCAAACAGCGAGGTTTGTGGGTCACTGCTCGCTGATTCAATGGCCTCCTCCAGGGTGATACTGTTGAGGTAGTCATAGATGCGGTTACTCAGGCGTAGCCACATCTGGGCACCGGCAGGGACTTCTCCCTGGGTGTGCGGTTGCTCTTCGCGCCGCGTAACGTCATCAACTGTACCCAGGATGCTGGCAATGGTAATTTCAGATGCCGGACGAGCCAGGCAGTATCCACCACCGGGTCCGCGCATGCCTGTAACCAGGCCGTGCTGACGCAGTCGTGCGAACAGCTGCTCAAGATAAGAAATCGATATGGCTTGCTGTGCTGAAATATCAGCCAGGGTCACCGGTCCTTTCTTGTGCTGCAG
>JBATFE010000560.1:0-10973 GCA_049664445.1 Gammaproteobacteria bacterium | reverse complement strand
TCCCATTGGTCTGCGCTTGCTGAGGAACAGAAGTTTCAATGGAATCTGATCGGCTCTAATGGATAACGGGTACTTCGGTTGTTCGCGACAGCTCGCTACGTAAAATAGATTGTTTAATTATACAGCCACAAAGGGTGAGCTTACCCAAAACACTGCCTCCATTTCGAAATTTGCGTTATCCTCCAGCCAGAATCCGGCGGGCACCACTCCCGGGGCTATCAATTATGTCAGGAGGCAGTCGCGGTGAGCAGAGGTTATCAGTATGACTTTTCTATTAACAGCCCCTATGTTTTTGATGTTCAAAACAGGGAAAGAAAAGCTCGTACCATGGTGGCCGTGCTTGAGAACTATCTGTCCAGGCCACTGAAAGACTGCAACTTGCTCAATGTTGGAGGCTCCGCGGGAATTATTGACAACTACCTGGCAGATTATTTTGGCAGTGTGGCAGGCATTGATATCGATGAACATGCAATTGCCCATGCCAGAAAAAACTACAGGAAAAACAACCTGGAATTCAGGCTGGCTGACGCCCTCGATCTGCCATACGGGGATAACACCTTTGACGTTGTTGTGTGCTCACATGTATATGAACATGTACCGAATCCGTACAAGATGTTCAGCGAAATTTACCGCGTACTTAAACAGGGAGGCGTTTGCTATTTTTCTGCCGGCAACAGACTGATGTGGAACGAACCCCATTACAATCTCCCCTTGTTATCGGTAGTCCCCAGGCCCCTGGCACATATTTACATGCGTCTGGCGGGCAAGGGAAAGTACTATCATGAAAAACACCTCAGCTACTGGGGCCTGAAGAAACTGGTAAAAAACTTCAAACGTACTGACTACACTGCCAGGCTGGTCATTGAACCGAAAGAATACATGACTGACTACATGATCCCGCCGGGAAGCCTTAAATCGAAGCTTGCCAGCACCCTTCTGAAAGTAGCCTATTTCGCATTCCCGGGGTATGTCTGGCTACTGGAGAAAAAGTAGCCTGGCGCTGATAATGATACTTTTTACAACAGGTATACACTGTACAATTCACCCCGTGGCTTTCAAACACTCAGCATTTACAAATCATTGAATTCCTGTTAACTCGTCAGCATGAATATTCTGTTTATCTCGAGGGCGTACCCACCAATAACAGGCGGGATAGAGAAACAGAATTTTGAAATCGCGGCAGCCCTCTCCAGGATATGTCACGTCGACGTGATTGCAAACACCCGAGGCAAATGGTTTCTGTTCTTGTTCCTGCCGTATGCAACGCTCCGGGCATTAATCTCCGCACGCAAGTACGACGTGGTTCTTCTGGGCGATGGTGTACTTGCAGCCACGGGCTTTTTACTGAAACTGGTTAGCGGTAAGCCGGTCGCTTGTATTATTCATGGTCTGGATCTGACATATAAAAATGTTGTCTACCAGAAACTGTGGGTAAATATTTTCCTCAGGCATATAGACAAACTTATTTCCGTAGGTCATGAGACAATTCATCAAGGAGTATTGCGCGGGATACCCGAGTCAAGGTTTGTTTTCGTGCCGAATGGAGTTGCACCTGCAAATCCGGATGAAATCTTTACTCGCCATGAACTGGAGACACTGATAGGGAAAGAAATTAACGGCCATATTCTGCTAACGATCGGCAGACTTGTGAAAAGAAAAGGAGTCGTCTGGTTTATCAATAACGTTGTTGGCATGCTGGATGAGAATATTGTCTACATTATTGCAGGCGCAGGAAAAGAAGAAGCACATATCCTCTCCGCCATTAAAAACAATCACTTGCAGGACCGTGTTTTCTTTATCGGCGAAGTCTCCGACAGGGACAAGAAACTGCTTTTCTCAACTGCTGATATCTTCATTCAGCCCAACATTCAGGTCGACGGAGACATGGAGGGGTTCGGACTGGTCGTGCTGGAGGCGGCTGCTCATGGCTGTGTTGTTATCGCGTCAAGACTCGAAGGGCTGACTGATTCAATTCAAGATGGTCAGAACGGTTACCTGGTGACCCCGGGCAACACCGGAGAATACCGGGAAATAATTGCATCTGTTTTGAACAATCCGCAGCAATTAGAGGCTCATGGACAGCACGCCAGGCTTTACGTTGAAAACAATTATTCCTGGTCCTCGGTAGCTGAAAAGTACCTGGATATTTTAGCCAACATCGATACCAGGTAATAAAGCCTGCCAGGTTCATCGCCAGGTTCATCGCCAGGATTCTGGAGCCGGCATGTTTTACGCAAGTTGCACACCAACCAGTCAACCTCCCGCCACACGCACTAACTTTTCTGGAAGATACACAAGAAACATACCAGCATTGAAGATGCTCCCAGCCCTGTTAAAGATATACATCCGGCAGTCGAAATACTGATGAGCAACTATTTTTCGTGCAATCACCTGGATATTGTTTCTTTTCGTTGATTTTTATGGGAAATTTCAGCTTGTGCAAGGTTGACAATGTATAGAATTACTGTACTTTTGCCCGCTGTAGCCACACAGTGCATGGCAACCGCAGACTGAGAACATGAAGGGGATCACAGTGTTTAAAACTCTTTACTTCATAGTGCAATAATCCATGGTCACGACTAATCCCACAGCTCACCTCAGTGGTCTTGCCCGAAGACTCGTCATGGACGGCCTGCTTGACGAGGCAGAAGCCACCAAGGCTCATGAAACAGCGCTGAAGAAGCGCACCCATTTTGTCAGCTACCTCGTCGAGAACAAAATATTAAAGAGCCGCGATATCGCCTGGTCCGGCGCACAGGAATTTGGCGTGCCGCTTTTCGACCTGAAGTCGATGGACATGGAGGTTGCGCCGCTGAAGATGGTCAGTGAAAAGCTGATCCAGCAACACAATGCACTGCCACTCATCAAGCGTGGCAACCGACTCTACATTGCCGTATCCGACCCGACCAATCTCGGCGCCATTGATGAGTTCAAGTTTCACACCGGTGTAAACACCGAGGCGGTACTGGTTGAAGAGGAACACCTGCGGCAGGCGATTGACAGCGCCCTGGAAGCACTTGACACCACCATGTCCGCACTCATGGATGCGGATCTCGACAACCTCGATGTCAGCTCGGGTGATGAGTCGAACAGGGATGGTGATATCAGCGAATCGGATATTGATGACACGCCGGTAGTGCGTTTCGTCAACAAGGTTTTGCTGGATGCCATTAATATGGGTGCATCTGACATTCACCTGGAACCCTATGAGAAAGAATTTCGCGTCCGCTTCAGGTCTGACGGCGTGCTCCACGAGATTACTTCACCACCCCGCTCACTGGCGATGCGCATCATTGCCCGACTGAAGGTCATGAGCCGCATGAACATTGCAGAACGGCGCGTGCCCCAGGACGGGCGCATCAAGATGAACCTGTCACGCAACCGTTCGATTGATTTTCGTGTCAACACCCTGCCAACCCTGTATGGTGAAAAAGTGGTGCTGCGTATCCTCGATGGCAGCGCCGCGCAAATGGGTGTCGACGCCCTTGGCTTTGAGGAAGACCAGAAAGAAACCTTTACCAAGGCCATCAACAAACCCTATGGCATGGTGCTGGTTACAGGACCAACCGGTAGCGGCAAGACCGTGTCGCTCTATACCGGGCTCAACATGCTCAACACACCGGACCGTAACATCTCCACCTGCGAAGACCCGGTGGAAATCAATGTGATGGGCATTAACCAGGTCAATGTAAACCCTGTCGCAGGCCTCCATTTCTCGACTGCACTGCGCGCCTTTCTGCGCCAGGATCCTGACATCATTATGGTCGGCGAGATTCGTGATCTGGAAACCGCAGAAATTGCGGTGAAAGCCGCGCAAACCGGTCACCTGGTATTGTCTACCCTGCATACCAACGACGCACCGCAGACACTGACACGCCTGGCAAATATGGGGGTCCCTCCCTACAATATCGCATCGGCGGTTCACCTGATCATGGCACAACGGCTGGCGCGTCGCCTGTGCAACGCCTGCAAGAAAGAACTCGACATCCCGAAAGAAGCACTGCTCAAATCAGGATTCAAGGAAAACCAGGTGGACGGACTCAAGATTTATGGAGCCGTAGGCTGCGATCAGTGCACCAGCGGCTATAAAGGGCGTGTAGGTATTTACCAGGTCATGCCGGTCTCGGAAGAAATGGGACGCATCATTATGGAAGGAGGTAATTCCATGCAACTTGAAAAGCAGGCCGAGGCCGAGGGTGTCGCAGACCTCAGGGAATCCGGCCTGAGAAAAGTCGCAGCCGGGGTTACTAGTCTTGAAGAAGTTGATCGTGTAACAAAGGAATAGATAATGGCGGAGAAAGCACTCAAGCAACCGGACCTGTTTCTCTGGACCGGCACAGATAAACGTGGCATCAAGGTCAAGGGACAGACACGGGGCAGCAACCCGTCTCTTATCAAGGCCGACCTGCGCAAGCAAGGCATCAAGCCGATCACCGTCAAAAAGCAGAGCGTCCTTTTTAAAAAGTCCGCCAAGAAAAAGATTGTACCGAAAGACCTTGCCGTGTTTTTCCGGCAGCTCGCCACCATGATGTCCGCCGGTGTCCCGCTGGTACAGGCCTTCGAAATCATAGGCCGTGGACACGAAAATGCCGGTATGCGTGAGTTGTTGCTGAGGATCAAGGGTGAGGTCGAATCCGGCACCAGCCTCTCTGACTCGCTGGCTAAACACCCGCTGCATTTTGATGATCTTGTTATTAGCCTGGTAAGCGCCGGTGAACAGGCGGGTGTACTCGAGACCCTGCTGGACAAGATCGCGACCTACAAGGAAAAAACAGAGTACCTGAAGTCAAAAATCAAAAAAGCCCTGTTTTACCCAACAGCCGTCATCATCGTTGCCGTCATTGTCACAGCGATCCTGTTGATTTTCGTTGTACCCCAGTTTGAAGAGCTGTTCAGCAACTTTGGCGCAGACCTGCCGGCATTTACCAGGCTGGTCGTCAACCTTTCCGAGTTCATGCAAGCCTATTGGTGGCTGGTATTCGGCATCCTTGGCGGAGCGGGTGTCGGCTTCATGCAGGGCAAGAAACGCTCACGGAAATTCGGGCGCGTACTGGACCGGATGGTTCTTAAAATGCCCATCATTGGCCCCATCATGCACAAGGCCGCAATAGCCCGCTATGCACGCACCCTTGCCACCATGTTTGCTGCCGGTGTTCCTCTCGTCGAGGCATTGCAGTCAGTTGCCGGTGCTACCGGTAACGTGGTGTATTCTGATGCCGTCCTGATGATACGCGACAGTGTCGCAACCGGTCAGCAGCTGACGTTCGCCATGAATCAAACCGGCCTGTTTCCCAACATGGTTGAGCAAATGGTCGCTATTGGCGAGGAATCAGGCTCTCTCGACTCCATGCTAAGCAAGGTTGCCGACTTTTACGAACAGGAAGTGGATGATGCCGTTGATGCCCTCAGCAGTTTGCTGGAGCCATTGATCATGTCCATAATGGGTATTCTTATCGGTGGTCTGGTTGTTGCGATGTACCTGCCAATCTTCAAGATGGGTGCAGCTATCTGATTTTCCGTTGCACCCCGGCGTGTGCACCCCTGAAATAACCGATTACTTCAATGGAAATCTTGCAGCTGCTTGATAGCTCACCCACGTTTTTAATTATTGCCACAGGCGCATTGGGCCTGGTGGTCGGCAGTTTTCTGAATGTTGTGATATACCGCCTCCCTATCATGATGAACAGGGCCTGGACAAGTGAATGCAGGGAACACCTTGGTGAGGCGATTCCGGAAACCGGTGAACCGGCACGCTTTAACCTGCTGATCCCCGCCTCCCGTTGCCCGCAGTGCAACCATCGCATCAGCGCACTGGAGAATATACCGGTCATCAGCTACTTGTTTCTGAAGGGTCGCTGTGCGGAGTGCGGCGTCGCCATCTCACCGCGTTACCCGATTGTAGAACTGACCACGGCACTGTTGTCTGTCATCACGGCCTTGCATTTCGGCTATAACCAGCAAATGCTGATGGCCCTCGGGTTCACCTGGGCACTGGTACCGTTATTCCTGATCGATTTCGACCATCAAATCCTGCCGGACTCAATCACGTTGCCACTCTTGTGGGCAGGCCTCGTTCTCAGCCTGTTTAATGTTTTCACAGACGCCCACTCAAGCATTATTGGCGCAGTAGCGGGTTACCTGTCGTTGTGGTCAATCTTTCATCTCTTCAAGCTGGTTACAGGCAAGGAAGGCATGGGGTACGGTGATTTCAAGCTTCTTGCGGCAATCGGCGCCTGGGTTGGATGGCAAGCATTACCCGTTGTTATCCTGTTCTCCTCCGTGGTAGGCGCCACGATCGGAATCCTGCTGATAGTATTCAAGGGGCGCGACCATAGCCAAACCATGCCATTCGGGCCATTTCTGGCCGCTGCAGGCTGGATGACCCTGTTATGGGGAAACGACATCATTCAGCTTTATCTGCAATAATGTCTTCGTGATCAACCGCGACGCTGAAACTGACAAAGCAACTGAAAAAGACAAAGCAACACTGATCGTCGGTCTGACCGGCGGGATTGGCAGCGGCAAAACAACGGTAGCCAATGCTTTCAGTGCCCTCGGCGTACCTGTAATCGATACCGATAGACTGGCCCGTGAACTGGTTGAGCCCGGTGAACCGGCACTCGACGAAATTATTTCCACTTTCGGCAGCGCAGCCACCACGGCAGACGGTCGGCTTGACCGCAATTATATGCGGCAACTGATCTTTACAGACCCGGCGAGTAAATCACAGCTGGAAGCCATCCTCCATCCCAAAATCCGCCAACGCATCAGGACGTTATTAGCAGACATCAGGGCACCCTACTGCATCGTGGTGATTCCCCTGCTGATTGAGACCCGGCAAACCGACCTGGTTGACCGAATACTGGTCGTCGATTCCCCCGAAAAAGAACAGCTCGCACGGGTTGCCGCAAGGGACAGCCTGTCAGACAATGCCATCATGGCAATCATCAAATCTCAGGCAGACAGAAACACGCGACTCGCTGCCGCTGATGATATTATCGTCAATGACCGGGGAATCAGTGAACTCACCGGAGCCATCCAGAAACTACACAGGCACTATATGGGTATCGCACATGACCACTAGTTCGGGCACAACGATAGAAAAGGAACGTCCCGCGAAAGACACCAACGGTCCGGCAAATGATTTACCAAAAAAACCGGTCCGGGCCGTGCCAAAAAAGGTCCTCTACGAACAGCCACTGAACGAAAGGATCAGGACCTTTCTGCGGCTGGAGTATCTGTTCAAGCAGGCATCCTATCACCTGCCAAGGGAATCCGCATGGGACAGCCGTGCCACGCTAACCTGCATTCTGGAAATACTGGATATTTTCGGCAATACCAACCTCAAATCCGAGACCCTCAAGGAGCTGGAACGGCACTCGGCGAATCTGAAGCGACACGAACAGAACCCGGATATTGATCATACCCAGCTCAACAGCCTGCTGACCGAGATCAATACACGCACGGAAGGCATGCATAAAGTCAACGGGCAGATTGCCAACGACCTCAAGGCCAGTGAATTTCTTTGCAGTATCCGCAAGCGCTGTGCCATACCCGGCGGTACCTGTGATTTCGATATACCGGCATTTCATTACTGGCTGCAGCAGCCGACACAAAGCCGCACCCGGGACCTGTCCCACTGGCTGGGAAATTTCGATGCCATCGGTCAGGCCATCCAGCTCATTCTAAAGCTCACCAGGGACGGCACGGCGATGAAACTAACGCTGGCCAGTGGTGGCATATACCAGCGGACCCTGGACCCCAACCGGCCCTGTCAGCTGGTCAGAATCGCGTTACCGCCTGATCTCCCCTGCTTCGTGGAATTGAGTGGCGGACGCCACCGTTTCACAGCGCGCTTCATGAAATTTTCCACTGCGGAAATACGTGCCAGGCAGACAGACGAGGACGTCGAGTTCGAGCTGGCCTGTTGCGTGCTGTAGGTTCTGCATATGCCACGTGGAGAACAGCCTCACACTGTGAAATGCCCTACCTGCGGCACCGAGGTGGAATGGATCGATGCACAGCCCTGGCGCCCCTTTTGCAGTGAACGCTGCAAGCTGATTGACCTCGGCAGCTGGTTTGATGAAAGCAATCGTATTCCCGATGAAGGCGTACCCCCGTCTTCATCCGACCTGGATGGGTGACGTCTGATTCCACAGCCCGCGTATTGCCGCGATACCCTGCGCACCACACCGAAAAACAGTCCTCAGATCCGCCGTCTGCATCCCTCCCAGCGCATAGACAGGAATAGATGCCCGCTCGGTCAGTTCACGAAGGCCAGTGAAACCCAGTGGCCGTGCGCCCGGGTGACTGGATGTTGCCTGCACCGGTGAAACCACAACAAAATCCAGCCCCAGATTGACCGCATGCTCAAGCTGCTGTGGAGTATGGCAGGAAGCGGCTACCAGATAGCTTTCACTCAATGGCCGCGTCGAGAGGGCCATCAAGCGCTCACTGGTGAGATGCACACCAGCCGCACCAAAGGCTTTGGCGAGTTCCGGCTCCGCATTCAACAGTAACCGGGCATTTACCTGCCGACATCGCTGCAAGACGCCTGGAATGAGCGCCTTGTACTCGTCATCAGACAGCTGCCTGGCACGCAATTGCAGCAGTAACACACCTTTTGAGAGCGCACGATCAAGTTCAGCGAGGAACCGGCCTGTCTCCACACCCGGCTCCGGAGTAATCAGATAACGGTCTGGCAGACTGAGTGCATTGATAATGGGAAGGTTGGCGGCCGGAAAGGCATAATATGGCAATTTCTCAACAGGCACCCATTCAATGTGCTGTCCCTCGCGACCGTGAGGGATGCCCTCGATGCGGTCTATTCGCCAGACATCCAGCAACACCGACTTGTCGGGATAGTCATGGGTGATACGGATTAATGGCCGCGCAGATGCCGGTATGATACCCAGCTCCTCTTGCAACTCGCGCCGCAGACCCTGTTCAATATCTTCACCGTCTTCAAGCTTTCCACCCGGAAATTCCCACAAGCCACCCTGATGTACATGCGCCGGGCGCTTGCTGAGCAGCACCTTGCCCTGGTCATCCAGTATCGCGGCCACGGCCACATGAATGCGCCTCGCCCCCGCGCTCACGATACGACGGTCTCCGTCAGTTTGAGCAACCCGTCGTCAGCATCCCCATAATGCGATATGCAAAGTTCACTTGAATCCACGGTTATGGCGATTCCGATCTCATCGACTCGACATCCTTCCATGCCAGCAGAGCGTGTGTTTTCATGACATGACACCTGCCGACTGCGACTTGTTGAAATTATTTCGACGTGTGCACAAATACCCCGTCCCACCCCGGCTGCGTGCCCTGTCGCTGTAATTCAGCGATCCTGTCCAGGTAAAGCGTGTAAAATTTACTCTCCGGCCAGGCACGCTGCAGGGGCATGAACGCAGTCCTTGCACTCTCCCAATCCGCTGCATAGTAATATTGCATCGCGGCATTGCTATCTACGACCTCTGCCGCACGCTCATCAGAGAGTGCGCTGGACAGTCCAACGGGCTCATAGATGTCAACGGGCTCGTTTTTACCCTTGACCTTGACCCGGTCCAGCTGACGCAACAGGATGCCCTTCAGGCCAGCAGCGGTCGTTTCGCTGACGATCAACTGTACCCCGTAGTACTTGGTCAGCCCTTCCAGGCGAGAGCCCAGGTTGACGGCATCACCGATCACGGTATAGGCACGCCGGTATTCGGACCCCATGTCACCTACATTCATCATGCCGGTATTGATACCGATACCGATATTCACTTCAGGCCAGTTGCGCGCGCTAAATTCAGGCCGCATGGCCACCACCTGCTCGAGCATCTCCAGCGCCGCCTCGACGGCATGCTGCCGATGCTCCGGATCCTGCACGGGCGCGCCCCAGAAGGCCATGATCATGTCGCCAACGTACTTATCGATGGTGCCACGGCGCTCGAAGATGATGCGTGTCATGGGCGTAAAGAACTGGTTCAGCAACTGCTTGAGTTCATCGGCCGCCAGTGACTCGGAGATGGTCGTGAAGCTGCGGATATCACAGAACAGCACCGACAGCTCACGGCTTTCCCCCTCGACGGAAAAATTCCCGTCCGGATTACGGTTCATTTCATCGACAATCTCCGGCGGCACATATTGCCCAAACACCGCCTTCAACTGGCGGCGACCGCGCGCCTCGGTCAGGAATCCATAGGCCAGGTCCGAGGTGCCAATCAGTGCTATCAGCACCAGTGGCGCCACAATCGACAGCACCACGCCATGAATATCCCAAAGCCACAGATTCAGGGCGATCACTATCACCATGGACAACAGGCTGAGCAACAGGATGACCAGGGTACTGATAAAGGGAACCAGCAGCACGGACACCACACCAATCAGGATCAACAGACCGACATTGGCACCCAGCGCCCATGAGGGAATAGTGGGAAAACTGCCATCGAGGATGCCGGCGATCAGGTTGGCATGTACCTCCACGCCGGGAAAGACACTCTCCACGGGCGTGGCACGCGTATCATAGATACCCACCGCTGTTGTGCCAAACAGGGCAATGGCCGATTGCAGCAAGTCATCGGGTACCTCGCCATTCAGGACATCCGCAGCCGAGATGTAGTGAAAACTGCCGGCCGGCCCGCGGTACGGTATCAGTGCATTGCCGGCGCCATCCACCGGTATCTCGAGGAAGCCATCCAGCGACAAAGACTCCAGCGCCTGGTAATCACCGATGGGTGAGGTGCGCAACTCGAGTTGCTGCGTCTGCATATAACGTTGTGTCACCGCCAGGGCCAGCGCCCCGTAGATGCGGCCGTCATACTGCATCAGCATGGGGGCACGCCGTATCACACCGTCAGCATCAGGGATAATCGAAAAGAATCCGCCACCACTGGCACTCTGCTGCAACAGTTCGATATTGGCGACATAGGAACCGATCTCGGGAATAATCAGTTCTTCAGTAAACGCTTCAGGGAACGGTAGTGGTTCGG
>JBATFE010000559.1:0-1775 GCA_049664445.1 Gammaproteobacteria bacterium | reverse complement strand
GGGGGCGTACAACCCGTAGACACAGAGGCTGGCCTGCGGTGCAAGTTGCCGTATCTTTGGCAGGGCCTCGACGGCAATACGGGTCGCGGTATGCATGGCGATATAGATGGCGACAATCCCGGTCGTCTCGTCCAGGCAGCTGTCGAGCTTCTGGATGGACAGGTCGCAACAGTGCACCGTGTGCCCGGCGGCCTGTAAAAAGGCAGCCGGTTCAGCGAGTCCGAAGGGCTGACGGCCGAGTTCATAGGGATTGATCAGGCTGATATTCATTAATATATATTAGAATATAATCAATATTTTATGAAACTAATGGAGGAAATATATTATATCGTCAAGGGTGCCGGGAACAGGCTGCCGGGTTTCTGCATTCTAGCGTGTTTGTCCTGCAATGCAGCATTTCATTGCGCCGGTGTATCACTTGCCAGTGCAGCAGGCTGCGCATAGAATTCGCACCCACTGCTTGCTCATTGTTTGGCTCTTCGGGGAATCGTATGGCTGTAAAGGGAATTAACTGGTTTGGTTTTTTATTGCGCCTGCTGGTCGCGTTCATGCTGGTATTTTCAACCTATAACCCGTCAGAATATTCCTACTATCACTGGGTCAGTAAAAATATTTCAGACTTCACCCCCGTGATGGCGCTGGTCGGCGTCTTGTTGCTGGTCGGCTGGACCATCTTTCTGCGTGCCACTGTTCGATCGCTGGGACCGTTCGGGCTGTTGCTTGCCGCTGCCTTCGTGGGGGTGCTGCTGTGGATGATGATCGACTGGGGCTGGTTTGATGCGGATAATCTCAAGGCGGTCACCTACCTTTCACTGGTGGTGCTCTCCGGCATCCTTGCCATCGGTGTCTCCTGGTCACACATCCGGCGGCGCATCACGGGTCAGGTTGACGTCGACGAAATAGAAGGCGATATCTAATCCTGTCCCCGCTTTATGTCACTGCCCCACGTCAGTGGCGACAGTTGCTTGCGGGTGCGTCTGGCTGTCTTGTTTTCACAGGCCTGTACTAACCGGCACTTTTCCACCATGAACCCCGCACACAAGATCCTCTATATCGATACAGCCGATGAGCTCGACCGCTTTTGTGGCACGCTGCGTGCTGCTGACTGGATTGCGCTGGATACCGAGTTTCTTCGTGAAAAAACCTATTATCCGAAACTCTGCCTGTTGCAGCTTGCGACAACGCAAAGCGTTGCCTGTATCGATCCGCTGGCACTGGATGACCTGGCGCCGCTGCTGGAAATCCTCTTCGACGAGGGCATCATCAAGGTCATGCATTCCGGGCGGCAGGACATGGAAATCTTCTACCACCTGACAGGCAAGCTGCCCTCCCCGGTTTTTGATACCCAGATCGCGGCATTGATGCTCGGTTATCCCGAACAGGTGGGTTATGCCGGCCTGGTAAAGGAGGAACTCGGCATTGAACTGGACAAGTTGCATACCCGTGCGGACTGGACGCTGCGGCCATTGACTGATGACCAGATACAGTATGCCGCGGATGATGTCATTTACCTGGTGGAAATCTACCAGCGGCTGTGCGACAAGCTCGCGGCACTGGGCAGGAGCGACTGGCTGCTGGAGGATTTTCAGCGTTTAACAACGGCTGATCTGTATAACAATCCACCCGCGGACGCCTGGCAAAAGGTCAAGGGCGGTAACCGGCTCAGGGGGGACAGCTTGTCCGTCATGCAGGCCCTCGCCGGCTGGCGTGAGCAGCTGGCGCAGCAGAAGAACCGGCCAAAAGGCTGGATATTGCGCGATGATGCCCTGATCGAT
>JBATFE010000558.1:0-11400 GCA_049664445.1 Gammaproteobacteria bacterium | reverse complement strand
GTACTGGCGTCTATCCTGATGACGCTGATTACCCTGCGCATCTACAACGATACCGGGCTGCTGTTCGCCGCCGGCCTGGTGCTGACCATCGTGATCCTGCTGTTTGCCGAGGTGACACCGAAAACGCTGGCCGCATTGCACCCGGAGCGCGTCGCATTCCCGGCTGCCTATGTATATGTGCCGTTATTGAAACTGCTGTGGCCCGTGGTGTGGGTCGTCAACGGCATCGCCAACGGGCTGCTGAAACTGCTGGGTGTGTCGCCCGAAAACGGCAGCAGCGATGCCCTTACCACCGAGGAACTGCGTACCGTGGTGACCGAGGCCGGTGCCCTGATTCCGAAACGACACCAGTCCATGCTGCTGAATCTCATGGACCTGGAGAATGTGACGGTTGAAGACATCATGGTGCCACGCAACGAGGTCACCGGCATCGACATTGACGCGGACTGGGAGGTCTCGCGCAAGGTACTGATGGAGAGCCAGTACACGCGCCTGCCGCTGTATCGCGAAACCATTGACCATGTCATCGGCATCCTGCACATGCGCAAGGTGTTACCGCTGCTCTATCGTGAACAGCTTGACCCGGAGACATTGCAGGCCATTGCGCGCGAACCCTACTTTATACCGGAGAACACCTCCCTGAACCGGCAGCTGCTTAACTTTCAGCATGAACATCGACGCATCGGCTTCGCCGTTGATGAATACGGCGACATCCAGGGACTGGTGACACTGGAGGACATCCTCGAAGAGATCGTTGGGGAATTCACCTCCGATCCCACTGCGCATATTGAAGACATCCAGCCGCAGGATGACGGCACCTGGCTGGTCGACGGTTCCATCAACATACGCTCCCTGAACAGCGCCCTCGCCATGTCACTGTCCACCGACGGACCGAAAACACTCAATGGCGTGATCATCGAGTACCTGGAAATGATCCCGGAAACCGGCACCAGCCTGCTGCTCGACAACCACCCGGTGGACATCGTGCAGATCAAGGAGAACATGATCAAGACCGTGCGCATCCACAAGCCGCTGGAAAATCACACCCAAACCGCCGCGGAGGAGCACACGGAATGAAACTCCTGTTCAATCTGGAGGTCCTTGAAGGTAACCGCGTCAAGGCGCGTCCGAGTACCTACCTGAAGTCACTGTCCGCTGATGAGCAGGTTACGGCCGTGACAGAGTTCCTTAACTGGGCCGAAAACGAGGTGGCCAGCAGCAAGGATCCGCAGGCGCGCGCCGAGGCCGAAATCGGTGTTGCCACGGCCAGGGAATTCCTGCAAAAACTCGAGACGGGCGGGCAACGCATCTATACGGGCAACAACGACAGGACGGGCCATGAATGACAAAATCGAAAAAACCGATGCCGAGTGGCAGGCACAGCTGACAGCGGAGCAGTACAAGGTCACCCGTGGCAAGGGCACTGAACGGCCCTTCAGCGGTGCATACCATGATTGCAAGGACAGCGGTGTGTACCACTGTATCTGTTGCGGCACGCCGTTGTTTGATTCCGGTGACAAATACGACTCCGGTAGCGGCTGGCCCAGTTTTATACGCCCCGGTGTCAGCGAAAATATCAAGACAGAGACCGACAGCAGTCATGGCATGACGCGGGTCGAGGTCATGTGTGCCCGTTGCAATGCCCACCTCGGGCATGTCTTCGAGGACGGGCCGGAACCGACCGGGTTGCGCTACTGCATAAACTCCGTGTCACTGAACCTGGACAAGAAAGACAGGTAGCCAGCCAGGAATCCAACTATACGGAGATGGAGTAGCCTACTTTCAGGATATACTGTTTGCGGTCGTGCCTGATATGCGCGCATGATGCAGCATCCGGAGGCTGTGCTGCAGGTGCATCGTCAGGCCGGTGATATGACAACGACAGATGTTGTTTTCTACAGTCTGACTGCAGGACAGGCCGGCAAGGATGGAATGCAGACTCTTTTGAGAGGTACTATTCACGGTAGAACCTGTCCTTACTGCTAGCGGAATCAAACACGCCATGGCCCCGAATGATCCTGTAACACCCAGGCAAATATTCGCCGACCTGTCCCGGGATGTCATTGGACAGGACCAGGCCCTGCAGGATATGTCGGTTGCCATTTTCAAGCACCTGATCGAGCATTCCTCGCGGAATGTCCTCATGATCGGCAATTCGGGCACCGGAAAAACCACCATCATGCGCTCGGTCGAGCGATTTTTCGCACAGACCAAAGGCTTCGAAAAGTACTCGACCATCATCCGCATCAACGCCAACCTTGTCGCTGACCTGGCAAGCCGCGGCAGGCAAACCAATATCGTCATGGACAGGCTGGCGCGCCAGGCAGCCAATATCCTCGGTGAAAAGGCCGACCTGGAGACCATGCAAGCCTATGTCTCGCATGGCATCGTCTGTGTCGATGAGGTAGACAAGATCCGCGCGGTGATCGGCGGTGAAGCCAACGTCAAGGGCATCGTTGCCCAGGACAGCCTGCTCACCCTGATGGAAAACGAGAATGTCCAGGTTGAATTGCCCTATTTTGAAGCCGGCGAATGGCAGTCACTGACAACAACCATCAATACCGAGCATGTCTTCTTCGTCGCCGGCGGCGCCTTCGAGGAACTCTATGACCAGGTCTATCAACGGGTCACCAAAAAGTCGGGGTCCGACAAGTTCTGGCGTCTCGAACCACGTGCCGATGGCAGCCTGGACAGACGCTTCATCTTCGACCTTGCCCGCTACATGACACAGGAAGATATCTTCCACTATGGCATGACACCGCAATTTTTATCCCGCTTCGACAGCGTTGTCATGCTGACTGATTTAAGCGCCCCCGACCTGGCCAGGATATTCAACGATGTTGAAGGCGCCATCTGGCCGGCCGCAGTTGATTATTTCAAACATGAAGGCATCACCCTTACCATCACCGAGGAGGCGATGTACCTGCTTGCCGACCTGGCGGCCAAAAAGAACCGGCTTGGCGCGCGGGCCTTGCGGGAAGTGTTCAGCACCATCGTCAAGCGGCTCGAATTCGACCCGCACGCCACCGGTCTGGTGCGGGAACAGCAGGGACAACAGCTGCTGGAGATCACCCGGGAAGTCGTCGATGCCGCGCAACCGCCGGGATAGACGTGGATGAACACGCTGCACTTTTTGCAGCCAGTTCGTGAAGGGCTGCTGTAATGCGCACGCCACTGTCACACGGGATCTAGGCAATGGCTTATCAAGTCAATTCCACCCCGACGATCGGCCTTGCGCTGGGCAGTGGCGCATCCAGGGGCTGGTCGCATATCGGTGTCATAAAGGCCCTGTCAGAACTGGACATCCATCCACAGGTCGTCTGCGGCAGTTCCATCGGTGCAATAGTCGGTGCCGCCTACGTTGCGGGTAATCTTGACAAACTGGAGCAGTGGGTACGCTCATTGACCAGGGTGGAACTGGCCAAATACATTGAACTGAACCTGTCACTCAATGGCTTCGTCGACACTGAAAAACTGCATGAATTTTTTATTCAATGTGTCTGCCGCGAGGATCAGTCTATTGAAGACAGCACTGCGAAATTCGCGTCCGTGGCAACTGACCTGGAAACAGGAAGAGAGGTGTGGTTTACCAGCGGACCGCTGATCGATGCTGTCTGGGCATCGATATCCCTGCCCGGTCTGTTTCCACCCCTGCAGCATCAGGGAAGATGGCTGGTAGATGGCGGTCTCGTCAATCCGGTACCGGTGTCCGTTTGCCATGCCCTCGGCGCGGACATCGTCATATCTGTCAACCTGAACGGGGATATCGTAGGCAAGCATTTCATTCAGAAACGCAACGGGCAGCAGAATAACGGCAATCATGTCATGGACAGGTTAACCAGGGCATTCAACAAGTATTCGCCGTCTCTATTCAATGACGAAAAGGAAAAGCCCTCCCCACCCGGTCTGTTCGATGCGATCGCCGGCTCTATCAATATTGCGCAGGACAGGATTACACGCAGCCGCATGGCGGGTGAACCACCGGACATCTTGCTGTCTCCAAAACTGTCACATGTTGGCCTGATGGAGTTTTATCGCGCAGCAGCTTCCATACAGGAAGGCAAAGAGTGCGTCATGCGCATGTTGCCCGAAATACGTCACGTACTGGGCAAATAAACGCCCGGGACCGTCGCTCTCGGCAGTCACGCGACGTTAACAATCTCAGCCCGGCCAGCAGGGTGTTTCGATAGCCTCGCCCAGGTCGGCCTCGATCAGGCGGCGGCGCACTTCCAGCAATTGCTCGATCAGTTGCGGCTCGAAGCGCTCGTAGGCCGCGGCATCGGGTATGCGTTTGACCACCACGCCGAGCAACTCGGTGATGGCATTGCCGATCGAGTTCTGGCTGATGGTGACGATCAACTTGTCCTCGTCGTTGCGGTAGATGAGCTGTTTGAAGGCCGGTTGCCAGCGGATGGCATTGGCGTAGGCGGCATCGACGATACAGCGGTCGCGAACCTTCTTTGCCGTCTTCAGGAAGTCATTATTGAACAGCAGCACATTCTCGACGTGCGTGGGGAAATACACATCGTCCAGCAGCGGCGCATTGCGCGTCGATACCTGGCTGAAGAAAGTGCGGTAAAAATCCATGAAACCCTTCAGGATCTGGTCGTACTCCCTCCAGAAACCGACCTCCTCCAGCGCTGCCACCCCGCCCTGGATTTCCCAGCTCGGCAGACCCTGCGGATAACCGGTCAACTCGATACGCGAGCCCGCCTCGCCCACCGGCCAGAGCAATTCCAGGTCCAGCGCACGGTCGAAGAACTCGCGGTAAACATCGTGCATATAGGCCTCGAACAGGCTGTGCTGGCCGCCGTCGGTGAGGTTCGGGTTTTTCGGGTCGGCCAGTTGCGCCGCACGCAGCTCATCCTTGTCGAATACCATGAAATGGTTGTGCAGCATGCGAATACTGGGCACCCCGGGGGATGTCAATGGCCAGGTTGCATCGAGGCTGGCCTCGCCAGCCAGTAGCAGGTGCGTCTCCGGGTCCGGGTAGTGCTCCACCATGTAATCGATAATGATCTGGTTCATGCGGTTCCAGACACGTTTCACATCGTCCGGCACCTGGGTGCGGCGCACCGGCCGGCCCAGCGGGTTGAGAATACATTTCGAACTGTTGTAGATAATCGAGGTATCGAACTCGCGGCTGTGGCCCAGCGCCTTGCGATACAGCAACAGGTTCTCCGGGTTGCTCAGCAGCCCGTTGTTTTGCATCAGGTCATCGAGGTTTTCGGTACTGTTGAAAAACTCGTTGGGCGCCATGGCCTCCGGTACATCCAGCGGGATTGGTCTGAACGGGGTGATGATTTCTCTTGGGCCGGATTGCATGCGGTCGCTCCTTACTACCGGGAATAATTAGTTGTGTGGCCAGTTGATCCAGTCGAGACCGAGCGGGTTGTGCGGGTCCACGCCGTCCATGAAGGGCAGGTTCCGGTCTTCATGGGTCAACTGGTAGACCAGGCCGATCCAGTTGCCGACGATACCCTCGGCGGCATCGTGCCAGGTATTATCGATACGCGCGGCGACCAGCTTTTCCGGAAATTCGGGAACCGGCTTGACCGCTCCCTGCGCCGCGTCCAGACGCAGGCGGTATTCGTTGAGGATGGCCTGTTCGCGGGGCTTGAAGTAGTTCTCCGGGAACGACGGGTAGTCACTGCGCTCGCCGGCGGCAGAACGCTGCACCTCGCGCTTGTACTCCTTCAGCAGCGACACGGTGTCATACTCCGGGTGTCCCTGGAAATAGACCACGCGGATACCATCCGCGCTGACGGCCAGGTGCACCCCCGCCTCGGCGCTCTCCACCAGCAGGTGCAGACCGGCCTCCCGAAACTGCGCGGCGCTGATGTCATTGAAGCGCGAATGCGGCACATCGAACTGTGTATTGACATCGACTACCAGCGGGTGCGTTGGCCGAATCACCCGGTGCGGGAACACGCCCCAGCACTTGGCAGGCAACGCGTGGCGTTTCTGGCCGTGATGAAACTGCATCGCCGCGTGGGTGGCGAGGCAGGAACACAGCACTGAAGTCACATTCTCCTGCGCCCAGTCGAACACCTCGCGCAGCGGCTCCCAGAAGGGTTCCTGGGACAGGTCGGGATGCGTGACATTGGCCCCGGTTATAATCAGCGCATCCAGCCCCTCGGCGCGGATCTGTTCGAAGGTGTCGTAGTAACGATCGATGTGCACCCGCGCATGTTCACCGCGTGGCAGTTCCTGCAGCGTGAACGGGTGCATGTAGAACTGCGCAATGGGGTTGCTCTCCCCCACCAGGCGGAAGAACTGGCGCTCGGTCGCGGCCAGCGCTGCATCGGGCATCATGTTGAGTACACCGATGTGCAACTCGCGGATGGTCTGGTGCCGGGCACGGCCCGGTTCCAGGATGGTCTGGCCTTCCTGGCGCAGACGCTGGAAGGTCGGCAGGTCGTTGTGGGCAACAATCGGCATGCTGGCTACTTCTGCGGTTCGTCCGCGTTGCGGGCGATGGCGTTTTCCAGCAAGTCGAGGAAGTCCTGCTCGTCGCGCACCGCCGCTACCTCGTGGGAGGTGACGGTGTAACCGTGCGGACGGGCTATGGCCTCGTAGCGCGGCACGCGTGAATGGAACAGACGCGGGAACACCCAGCGACAGAAATCATCCGGATCCACCTCTGCCGCATACTCCAGGCTGTTCAGTTCGAGATACTGCTGCAACTGCTCGGCGAGAAACTCGGGGCGGTAATACAACGGCTTGGGACTGCTCTGGGCGCGCCTGATCAGGGCTTCCTCCTCGGCCTGCTCGGTGACCCGGATGTACAGGATCAGCGAGTGCTCTACCAGCAGCTCTATCACGGAGGGTTCATCGAGTTCACAGAGGCTGCCGCCGACGTCGTTGACGAAGTTATCGTAACCGTAGATCTCGTGCGCCTTGCGAATAAATGCAGGGACATCCTGCATGGCCGCGATTTCTGCCTGGCGGTACAACGCCTGGCGCCGTGAGAACTCTTCCAGCGGCACACCGCCAAGCTCGGGATTGCCGAGCTTGCCGACGAAACTCAGTACCGGCCCGAGGTCATTGACCTTGATATTGTTGCGGATGTGGATCCAGTCACGGCGCAGCAGTTCGCGCAGAAACGGTGTCTGCATCGCCTGCTGCTTGATCAGGTCCATGATCGGTTCATCGAGATAGCGGGTACCGATGCGGTAATCGCCCGAGTAGTGAAACCAGTTGTTGTTGCGCAGCAGCATCGACAGGTGGGTCTTGCCCACCCCGGACATTCCCAGCAGGGTGATGCTTTTATTCTTCCAGGCGCGAAACCCGTCAACGGTGAACTTCATGCAGCAGACTCCGGGATAAAATAATGGGGCAGTTTAACCGAAATGCCGCCCTGCGTCAGAGGCCGTTTGCATGCCCCGCGGCAGTCGCTGGCATGCAATAGCAACCCATAACCTGCGGGGCGCAGACCCGAATGGTGCCTGCTTAAGCTGTGTCATCACTATAAACATGCAAATGGCCGCGGAAGTACACGGAAGAATAAATTGCCCTGGCAGAAATATATTGGTGTCTTTCCGTGGCAGAGCTCTAGCGCAAGCGCCATTCGGGTGAGAGCCTTGTTTTCCGCAAACGGGACAGCGTTTATGTTCAACCCCGAACGTAAAAAACGACCCGCAGGTCGCCTGTTTGTCAGTGGCTATGTAGCAAGCAAGTTCGCTGCTTAGTCACGGCCCATTTTCGAGAGTATGACCTTCAGATCTTCGATGTCGTGCATTGACTTGCGTCGATCAGGCTGTCGCCTTCGATCATGAATGACACAAAGACCCTGATTATCAGTTAACGGAAAATCAACAGGCAGGCCAAATCGACGGCTACCCCTCTGTCTGACCACCAGTCTCACAAATCACCCACCTGTTTCCCCCCAGGATTACTGCAGGCATGCAAAGAGTGCATGCAGGCCTGTTATTTCATTTTTTATTTGCCGTGAACTGGATTGGCTCATTATTGCTTGTTAGAGTGCGTTGATGTTTGCCTGGCTGGGGGCTAGTCAGTCATGGTCTGTTCATCTCGACCGCAGAGTTCCACCAGCCTTGTTTCTGCATCATCGGACTTGATTAACTGCTGCAGTGTATTTTGTAGTTCTGATAAATCTATGAATGCGTGCTGCTGCCGTGTTCCAACTCTCTCAAGAGTACCTGCGACTTCATTCCTGTTTTCAGAACTTCTGCGGTACACACGCACAACATAGGTTTGCACGAGATCCCCTCCGGTTAACGCCTGACTAACTTCGTGATAATGACCAGAACTTCTTGTCTCTTGGACTGGTCGTGCGAACACTACACCATGATCAACCGCCTATAAATACGTAGTTTCACGTACATATGACTGATTTATCATTTTTATCAATAACTTATATTGCGCAGATGCTGCCTTTTGCAGCCTCTGCAAAGAGTGTAAACGCATCAATAGTGGGCGCAGAACAAGGGTCGGGCCCGGAATGAGGCAGGGTCCGGTTTACGCGGGCCCCTCCAGAACATACAGCGAAGGCTTTAAAGACAGTCCACTAGGCCTGGATGATCGGAGTCAACGGCTAATGTACCTGTATCAACCATATCCCCATGGCCTTGCTCGCCTCAAGGCCAGGGTGTCATGCCACGTGCGGATTGAGCGCGGGAAGTGCACGCCGGGCGCGCCGCAGGGCGGATCGCCGACCGCGATACAGACGCGGACGTAACTGCTGCCTGAAGTCTTTCTTCCAGGCAGCAAAATCCAGCGGTCCGCCACCATAGAGTGCGTTGTCCATTGACTTCACCAGGGCGCGCAACCTGGCCGGCTCTGCAAGTGGTTGCACCTCGATAATCTTCTCGGCAATGGCGGATATGGGTGCGTGACTGGAAATATCGAGATGCTTGCAGACACGGGATCTGAACTCGTCACACCATGCCTCCGGCCTGTCCTCACGGTCAAGGCAGCGAACACATAACCACATTTTGACGGGCCTTGGCATGATGAAGGCGAAGCTCATGCGTACCTTGTCCAGGTAGGGCATGGGTGACAGCTTTCTGCCGGCAGCCACTGTGTGCTGCACAACGCCTTGTCCCGACGCTGTCAGCCAGCTGCCAGCCCTGCTACCCGCCGACTTGAAGAACGGTCGGGTACGTGCCCAGGCGCCCAGCCAGTAGCCGACAATCAGGCCCATGATGATCAACAGCGGTGCCCAGAAATAAACGGCGAATAAGTCCTGTTCCCCGGCAGCCGCGACCGCAACACTATTGCTCGCGGCGCTGGCTGCAGCATCCTGACCGGGCAAGCCGGCAAGCATGGCTTTGTCGGTATCTACATCCCACCAGGCAACCTGGATTCCGGGCAGGTGTATCCAGCCATCTTGCAGAGGAATAATCGTGTAGGTTTCCTTGCGGCTTCCGATCAACTTCGTACCATCACTGGAAATGCCGTTACTGGTGATGACCGAGTCCCGATAAGCACGGAAGCCGTCACTCTTGAGTTGCTGCTCCAGTGACGGTAACTGCGTGCCCAGTGCCCCCCTGGCTGTCAGCTCGAGCATGAGGGTGATGGGAACACCTGCCTTGGCGGGGCCGTTATCAGGCATCTGCACCCGCAGACTCAGGTCATTCAGTGGCAGCCAGGGCGTGACGTAGGGGTCAGCGGGTAGCGCCTGTATTGTCAGCGGGCCGTCGGCAGCAATGGTAAAACTCTTTTCAATGCCGCTGGCAGGTCTTCCCGGGGCTCCATTCCATTGCTGGTTTGCGACATGGGTTCCGGTAAACTCAATGGCAGGTACAACGATTTCACCGGCGCGTAACGGTGTCAGCTTGAAGTGGTATTCGTTGACGATTTCGCGGGAGCTGTCCTGCCAGGACTTGCGTGTCGATGCAACCGGGCCATCGACCAGTTCCAGTATGGCGCCCTTGATAGGCGGAATGACGGGGGTGAGTGTCTTGAGGTTACCGCTGCTGACAACCCGAACCGTGTAGACAATGTTCTGTTGCTCATAAAACACGCCACCCCGGGGTTCAACCTCAACGACAGGCTGTTTGGCGACAGGTGAATTCTCGATCACGGGCACCTGTGCCGGATACCAGCCGGTGCCGGGTGCAGCACCAAGATACTGCGGACCACCAGGCATTGCCGGTAGCTGCTCGCGCTTCAAACCGGGTTTGAAGGCCTCGATATTGCCCCAGGGTCTGTTATTGGTAAGACGTGAATTCTTTGCTGGAGACTTGCTGGAGCCGAAGGAAAAACCTGCAGCGTCCACGTTAACACTCGTCATGAGTGCGGCAAACAAACAGCTGTTACAGATACGTAGGAAATTAGTGTTATTCAATTTGCTCGCTCCTGCTATGTATTATCCGGGTAAAACCTCAAAACAACACTCCGGGACAGCATACAATAGCCTTTTTTTCTGTCGTTACCATGGCCTGGTTTCCATCAACTCGCGACCCCGTTTGTCAAGTTCCTGCCGTTCCTCGATCATGAACTGGTTTCTTAACAGGTAGGCGGGGTCACCTTCAATGCGTTCCAGCCATTGATCCATCATGATCACGGAGATCCCGGATCCTGGAATCGCATCTTCGTCAGGCAGACCGGCCGGTAACGCGTCGGGGTCTTCTTCACCCGGAGCGGTTCCCATCTGGTCAAACTGATCCACAGCCTGGCTAGCAGCGGCCTCCTCCTCGGAAATCTCATCAGGGGTACTACCTGGACCGGCTGGCTGTTCTGACGAACTGCCGGCCTCTTGCCGGTCCCGTTCTTCTTCGCCCCCTGCAGCCTCACCCGTGTCTTCTGGCGCAGTCCCCTTATCAGTATTGTCTATAGGTAGATTACCATCATTTTCATCGCCTTGCTCGCCTAAATCGCCCTCTTCCTGCTGATCCTTACCGTCTCCCGACTGTTCATCCTGCTCATCCTCGCCACCGGTAGCATCCTCCTGCTGCTCCTCCATGCCGCCACTGGCCTCGTCCGTTTCCTCTTCCTGGCCGCCCTCGGCAGGCTCGGCCTCCATGTCTTCATCGCCCGCCTCTCCTTCAGACGCCTGTTCCTGGTCTCCGGAGGCCGCCTCGGACTCCTGCTCCTGGTCCCCTGATGAACCCTCGGACTCCTGTTCCTGATCCCCGGAGGCCTCCTCGGACTCCTGCCCTTGGTCCCCGGAGGCCTCTTCGGACTCCTGTTCCTGTTCCCCGGAGGATTCCTCGGATTCCTGCTCCTGCTCCCCGGACGATTCCTCGGATTCCTGCTCCTGCTCCCCGGAGGATTCCTCGGATTCCTGCTCCTGCTCCCCGGAGGATTCCTCGGATTCCTGCTCCTGTTCCCCGGAGGATTCCTCGGATTCCTGCTCCTGCTCCCCGGAGGATTCCTCGGACTCCTGCTCCTGCTCCCCGGAGGATTCCTCGGATTCCTGTTCCTGCTCCACGG
>JBATFE010000557.1:0-3225 GCA_049664445.1 Gammaproteobacteria bacterium | reverse complement strand
GTCCCATCATCCACCCCATTTTGGGCCGTTAGCTCAGCTGGTAGAGCAGGTGACTCTTAATCACTTGGTCGTAGGTTCGAATCCTACACGGCCCACCAGATTTGCCCGTGCCAGGCACGGGTTTTTTGTGTCCCGCAATCAGGTTTATAGCTGCGAACGTTTCTCTGCCCGAGCCGTTTCCTGTGCCTGATGCCAAGCAAAATAAGGGTGCGAAATCGCACGATAAATCGTTATAATTTCAGTCTGATATCAGCGCAACTGGCAACAGGGATCAAGAGTACTGGCGAAAGTGGCGGAATTGGTAGACGCGCTGGTTTTAGGTACCAGTGGGGGAACCCGTGAGAGTTCGAGTCTCTCCTTTCGCACCAGCTGACTCGGGATTTGCACAATTCCTGCTCTGTATATACGGCACTGACACGATAGCCGTGATCAGGAAGTACACATCAATTTCAAAGTTATAGAGGTGAAGGAATGGAAGTGTCCATAGAAAACACCGGCGGGCTTTCACGGCGCATGACCGTTCAGGTGCCTGCTGAACGCGTCGATCAGGAAGTCGAATCCCGATTGAAGTCAATGAGTCAGACTGTACGTCTTGATGGCTTTCGCCCGGGCAAGGTGCCGACAAAAGTGATCGAGCAGAAATATGGCAAACAGGTTCGTCTTGAGGTTGTTGACCAGGTTATAAACTCCACCCTGCAGGATGCATTGAGCCAGGAGGGCCTGCGGCCAGCAGGAATGCCCGATGTCCAGCCGGCAGAGTCGCAAGCCGGTCAACCGCTGGAATATACCGCAACATTCGAAGTCTTCCCGGAATTAACAGGTAACATCAGTTACGGGTTCCCGGTAGTACGACCGCTTGTAGAAATCACTGACAGTGACGTGCAGGAAATGCTGGAGAACTTGCGCAAGCAGCGTGCCACATGGAATGAAGTCACGCGTCCCGCCGCAAACGATGACCAGGTGACGATCGACTTTGAAGGTACGGTAGACGACAGGGCATTTGCAGGCAACAAGGCTGAAAAGATGCCAATCGTGCTGGGTTCCAGCAGCATGATACCCGGTTTTGAGGAGCAGTTGATCGGTGTATCAGCCGGTGAAGAGAAAACCCTCGATATCAGGTTCCCTGACGATTACCCCTCGGCCGAGGTCGCCGGCAAGGCGTCAAGTTTTAGTGTCAAGGTCCATGCCGTTGCCGAGAGGGCATTGCCTGAAATCGACGAGGATTTTGCCAGGGCCTTTGGTATCACGGAAGGTGGCGTGCAGGCTCTGACTGAAGAAATCACCAGTAACATGGAACGCGAACTGAAAGGATTAATAAAATCAAAAATGAAGAGCCAGGTTTTTGATGGATTACTGCTCAGCAACCCGGTTGAGGTACCTGCCAGTCTCGTCGAGTCCGAGATAAAGGAATTACAGCGGCAGGAAGGGAACCAGGGGCTGGATGCAGCTGCGCTCAGGGGGCGTGCGGAAAAACGGGTAAAGCTCGGGGTTATTGTTTCCGAGATCGCCAGGCAAAACCAGATACAGCTTGATCCTGACCGTGTTCGTGAACTGGTTGAAAGCATCGCGGCTTCCTATGAGAAACCCGAGGAAGTCGTTCAGTGGTACTATGGCAACCAGGAAATGCTTTCCGGTGTGCAATCCGCTGTTATAGAAGAACAGGTGGTGGAATGGGTCGTTGAGCACAGTGGCGTTGACGTGAAGGATGAAAAAACCACATTTCCAGCACTGGTTGATGAAGCCAAGCAATCTCAAGGATAACCCTGAAATGACCGATATCGACCCTATGAATGGCGCGCAAAATACGCAGGCATTGAATCTGGTACCCATTGTCGTCGAGCAAACCGCTCGCGGCGAACGCTCCTATGATATTTACTCACGCCTGCTTAAAGAGCGCGTAATCTTCATGGTTGGCCCGGTTGAAGATTACATGGCAAATGTCATCGTGGCACAATTGTTGTTCCTCGAATCGGAAAACCCGGACAAGGATATACACCTCTATATAAACTCGCCCGGTGGCTCGGTTACAGCCGGCCTGGCCGTCTACGACACCATGCAGTTTATCAAGGCCGATGTCAGCACCATGTGTATCGGACAGGCTGCCAGCATGGGGGCGCTGTTACTGGCCGGTGGTGCAAAGAATAAACGCATCTGCCTGCCCCATTCCCGCGTCATGATTCATCAGCCGTTGGGCGGCTTTCAGGGCCAGGCAACGGATATTGATATCCATGCCAGGGAAATCCTGTTGATCAGGGAGAAACTCAACCTGATTCTGGCCAATCACACGGGCCAATCGCTTGAAAAGATCAAAAACGACACCGATCGCGATAATTTCATGGGTGCAGAAGAAGCAAAAGCGTACGGACTGATTGATGAAATCATCAATCAGCGCAATGACCCCATCGCCCCGGAAATTATCTGAACATCGCCGGGCGATCGGATGTCATAATTCTTGCTTCTGACAGTAATAGTCCGGCAAACCGTTGTTATCGCCGGGATTTACACGCCGGACAGCATGCTGAAGGAGTTGATTTATAATAACAATTAGTGATAAATATGGGTTTCGGTCGAACACTGTTTGATAAACGTGAGGTTTTTGTATGAGCAACGAACGAAACGGCAAGGGCGAAGACGGTAAATTGCTCTACTGTTCCTTTTGCGGCAAAAGCCAGCACGAGGTAAGAAAACTGATCGCCGGACCCTCCGTGTTCGTTTGTGATGAATGTGTCGAACTGTGCAATGACATCATTCGCGAGGAGATGCAGGATAAAGCCACTACCGGTGGTGACAAGCTGCCGAAACCCCAGGAAATAAACGACACACTCAACGAATATGTTATCGGCCAGCACCGCGCAAAACGCGTGCTGTCTGTTGCTGTCTATAACCACTACAAACGTCTCGAGGCCCAGGGCAAGAAAGACGATGTAGAGCTTTCAAAGAGCAACATTCTTCTCATCGGTCCAACCGGGTCAGGAAAGACATTGCTCGCGGAAACGCTCGCACGATTACTGGATGTACCCTTTACCATTGCCGATGCGACCACCCTCACGGAAGCAGGCTATGTGGGTGAAGATGTTGAGAACATCATACAAAAACTGTTGCAAAAATGTGATTACGATGTCGACAAGGCACAAACCGGCATTGTCTATATTGACGAAATAGACAAGATATCCAGAAAATCCGATAACCCGTCCATTACCCGGGATGTATCCGGTGAAGGTGTCC
>JBATFE010000556.1:0-12022 GCA_049664445.1 Gammaproteobacteria bacterium | reverse complement strand
CTATAGCGATGCATCACTGGATTTCTCGGGGACCCTTCACCGCCACCAGCTAACGCTGGTGGCGGCTGGCAAGGAGTCGGCCATCGATCTGCAGCTGGCCGGCGACTGGCAGGATAACCTCTGGCAGGGTGAAATCCGCACGGCAGACTGGCAGTATCCGGGCACCGGCCGCTGGTCACTGCAGCAGCCTGTAACGACACGACTGGGGGCACAACACATCCAGCTTCCCGAAATCTGCTGGCAACAGGACAGCGCGCGCCTGTGCGTGGATGCACAGGGGAACCCGGAGAAACAGTTGTCACCGAATCTGCGACTGAGTCGTTTTCCACTGGCGACACTGGGCGCACTGCAGCAGTCGCCACTGAAATTTACCAGCCTGGTGGATGCAACACTTGCCGCCACACTGGATGCCGGTCGCGTTACGCGGGCTGACTTGCAGATCGATGTCAGTGAAGGCACTGTCAGTTCTACTGACTCGATGCCCCTGTCGGAGACGCACATCAATGAGGGCGTACTGCATGCACAGCTGAATAACACCGGACTGACAGCCGATGCCGAGCTGGATCTTGACGCCAGCGGTTACTTGCGCGGCGATCTGAAGCTGCCAGGCTACCAGCCGGGTGTCACCCCCTGGGAGCAACAGCGCCTCGATGCGAATCTCCGCAGTGAACTGCATGACCTGCTGTTTGTGAAATATCTGGTCGATGAAATCGGCAGTTATCAGGGCAGCCTGGTTGTCAATCTGCAGGGGCAGGGCACGCTGGGGCAACCCCGGCTATCCGGTAGCGCGAGCGTCACTGACAGCACCTTTGACATCGATCAACTCGGTATCCGACTGACCGCTATTGACCTGCAGCTGCAGAGCAAGGGAGATGGCCTGGTGATTTCAGGTAGCGCTAATTCAGGCGAGGGCAGTGTCAGACTCGACGGTGACGTGAGCGTCGAGGATATCGCCCACTGGCAGCTGGATGTGCAGCTGCAGGGCAAGGACTTCGAGATCATGCACTTGCCCGAAGCGGTCATCACGGTTTCGCCGGATATCCAGGCAATGATTACACCGCCGCGGGTGCAGCTGACAGGCGAGATAAACGTGCCCTATGCACGGCTGCGGCCGAAAAATATGAAGTCGCGCGCCGGGGTTTCCAGTGATGTGATTATTGTCGATGCGAAGCAGGCGAGTGAAGCGGAGGAACGCTGGCAGGTATCGAGCAAGATACGCCTGTCGCTGGGCGATGCGGTCACCATCGATGGCTATGGCCTGAAGGGCGACATCCTCGGCGCTGTTGACCTGCTCGATAAACCCGGCCAGGTGACGACGGCTCAGGGCGAGCTGTCCATCGATCGCGGCAGCTACGAGGTCTATGGCCGCAAGCTCGAAATCAGCCGTGGACAGTTGTTATTCAGCGGCGGGCCGGTCGATAACCCCGGGCTTGATTTAGAGGCCAGCCGCACTGTCGGGGATGTCACGGCCGGCATTCGCGGCAAGGGCACCCTCAGGAACCCGGTACTGTCGCTGTATTCGGTCCCGGGCATGGGTGATTCCGACATCATCTCCTACATTGCCTTCGGCAAGCCGCAGGCGGAAGTCGGACAGGGTGGTGGCAATGCGACCGATGCCGGACTCGTCGCAGGTGGCAATATGCTGGCCGGTGTCCTGGGAACAAAACTTGGACTGGAAGAAATGGGCGTGGAAAGTGGAGAGACACTGGATGACGCTGCCATGGTGCTGGGCACCTACCTGTCGCCACAACTGTATGTGCGTTATCGCACCGGGCTGTATGACGCGATTAATGAATTCGAGGTGCGTTATGAGTTCTCACGACGCTGGAGTGTGCGCACGATATCGAGCGTGGAAACTTCCTCCGCTGAAATCCAGTTCAGTTTCGAACGTTAATCGCACCGGGGCGGCGCGCCTGCATTAATCAATGCACCTGTAGGAGCGGCGACTCGCCGCGATTCGGTATATGACAAAAAAACTACGCCGGGGGCAGCGCTCCTGCACCAATCAATACCCCGTGGCGCTGCTGCACAATCAATGCAATTATTGGCTACACTACCATCATGCGTTGGCTTAAATATCTGTTCATTGGTCTGGCCAGTCTGATCATTGCCATTTTGGCAATGGGTGTGACGCTGGCCTTCCTGTTTGACCAGGATGAATTCCGTGATGCACTGGTCCATGTCGTCAACCGGACTACCGACAATCAGCTGGAGATCAACGGGCCACTTGAAATAGACCTGTCGCTGTCCCCGTCAGTCAGGGTATCGGACATCTATTTCAAAACCGCTGCTGATGATTTCGAGCTGAGCGCGGCTGAAATAGACCTGCAGGTTGATATCCCGTCGCTATGGTCAAACTACGTGATTGTGCGCAGGTTTATTATCAAGGACAGCATTGTCACTATCAGGCAACAGCCGGTAGAGGATGAAGACGATGAACCGTTTGAACCAGTTGACATAAAAGCACCGGTCATCGGCACGCTGTCTGTTGAAAATTTCGTTGTTAACTATACGAAGCCGGGTGAAACAAAACCGTTACAGGTCAAGCTGGATTCACTGCAAAAAGAGGGCAAACCGGGTGAAGAAGTATTTTCAATCACAGGTGCCGGCGCGATCGACGGAACAGCCTTCAGGCTCGAGGGTGAGTCCGGCGCACTCGCGACCTTGCTGACGACTGACCAGCCTTACCCATTTAATTTTCACTTTAATATTTTGCAGGCTGTGATCCACGCCGAGGGCAGGATCATCAACCCGCGCGAAACAGCTGATCTCGATGTTGCATTGCAAATTAAGACCGCTGATTTGCATGACATCCTGGACTTGCTGCATGTGAATGCGCCGGACATGGGTTCGCTTGAGGCAACCGCCACGGTGACCGGAACCCTTGAAGCACCGCGACTCGATGAGATCGATGTCAAGCTATCGAAAGACACGGTCGCAGTGCAGCTATCCGGCGCCGTAGGCAACCTGGTTGCCGCAGAGGGTATCGACCTCGAATTTTCCAGCGCTATAACGGATGCAAAACTGCTGGCCTGGCTGCTGCCGGAACAGAGTCCCCGTTTCAACAGCATCAAGACATCGGGAAAACTCTCCGGGTCTCTAGGTGCGCTGTCGCTCAGTGAGTTTACTGTTGCCGCCTCGGCTCCCGGGGGCCACAAGCTGGAACTCGCTGGCAGCACCCGTATTGTGGACGATCCCTGGCCCTTGCGTGATTTGAATGCAACGCTGGCCATGGCGTCTCCCGATACGAAGTTCATCCGGCAATTCACTGCAGTGGTACCGCTGATGGGTCCGCTGTCCGGTTCGGCCCGCCTGTCAATGGACGCCGATGCCCTTGTGATCAGGGATCTCAAGTTGACAGCCGGCAACACGCGAAAGGTACAGGTGAACGCACAGGGCGGTATCGGACACATCAGCTTCATGCCATCCGTCGATGTTTCGAAAATGGACCTGATGATTAACCTCAGCGGGTCATCCGCCAGGGCGATTGGCGAGCTGGTCGATACCCAATTACCGGATTTCGGTCCCGTCGAGGTGAATGCGCAGTATTCAGGATCCATGACCGCTTCCACTGTCCGGGCGATACACCTGCAGGCCGGTGGTCCAAAGCAATTACAGGTCGAGGCCCGGGGTGACATTAAACTGGCTGCCCTGACGGGTGACAAACCGCTCGCCGGCCTGGAACTGGATGTCAATTTTGAAGCCCCCAGTACCGCATCCCTCACGACCATTGCGGGTACCGGGATACCTGCGCTGGGCAGCTTGAAAGGAACGGCGCATGTCAGCGGTGCCGGCGGGGTCGTCGCAATCAAGTCCATGGAGTTGAATATCAACAAGGGCAGGGACTTTCAGCTATCCATGAACGGGGCCATTGCTGATCTGGAAAAACTGGAGCGCATTGATATGAAGGTTGACCTGTCAGGCCGTGACCTGAATACCATTGGCCAGCTATTTGAAGTGGGTCTGCCAAAAGAGGGGGCGGTCAAGTACAGCGCGCATGTCAGGGGCAGCCGGGAAAACCTCCGCCACAACGGCCGTGCCAGCCTCAGGAATACGGAGATTATCACCGATTTAACCGCAAGCTTTACAGGCGAGCGTCCCCGCCTCGCGGGTTCGATAAACAGCGACGATCTGGATATCAATGATATCGGGATTTACCTGGATTGGCAGGTTGCTGAAACGAGCGCGTCCGAACCCGTGGAATTCGACGAGGTGGCCAGTGAACAGGCCACTATCGCCAAAGACGTGTTTAGCAAGCAGCCGATTGATTTGTCCGCTCTGCATGCCATCGACCTGGACCTTGAAGTCTCGATCAAAAAACTGACTTCAACCGCGGCATCGATTGCGGATATATACGGTCATATCCTGCTGAATAACGGCAAGCTCGATATCAAGCCTCTGAAATATTCGTATGGCAAAGAGGTTTTCAACAACGCTGTCATGATTAATTCCGCAACCAGGCCACCCACGATGAGCCTGCTCTTCAGCGGGGATGATATTGATCTGGGGCAGTTGCTGTCGAGATCTGAAAGTCAAACCTCCCCTGTCCGGGGGATACTAGCGGCCACGGTGGATCTGAAAAGCCGTGGTCAGTCGCCGGCCGAGCTGGAGGCAAACCTCAATGGCAAAATTAACTTCATCACTGAAAATGCCAGGATCGACAAACGTGCCATAAATCTACTCACCGTGGATGTCATCGGCTGGGCTATAACGAGCATGCTCTCGCCAAACAAGGATGTGAATATCGACTGTGCCATGTTAATCGCGCATTTCAACAAGGGCATGGGCACAACTGATCTTTATGTCATCGATACTCCCGACACCCTGATAAAGATCGATGCCAAAGTTGATTTGGTCAACCAAACAATGGATGTCGCCATTGTTCCCAGGCATAAAAATAGATTCTTCATGTCAAAACAAGACCCCATGAAAATATACGGGCCGATTGCCAACCCCCAATACCAGCTGGTGTCTGCGAAGGATCTGGCCCTGGAAACCGGTCGAGCGGCACTGCTGGCGCCATTAACCATATCAGCGGGGTTACTGGACAGCATTGCCAGACTGATCGTCGAGCCTGATGAACCCAAGCCGGGTAGCTGCGACAAGTTTCTGAAATAGTGTGAACGTGACCAGCGTGCGCACCTGGTAATAGCGGGGGTGCGGCGGCAATCCCACGGTGTTCCAGGTTCTGTAGAAGCCCCTCCCGCGGAAAATCATTATGTCTATGCTGCCATAAGATCTTGCAGATGTTACCATATGTGGTAACATCTGCAAATGGGCAGGATACGTAGAGGGAACTACATATTTTTGACATGGACAGGTGATCATTCACCCCGACATGTCCATGTTTACCAGAAATCGAGACTCGTTGTTAAGTGGGATCTGGAGAACTGGCAACCCATGGAAGGAAAGGCCAGTCGAAGATTGATTCAGCTTATCAAAGAATTGGATAGCGAAGGTGTGATATGAAGATACGCAGTGTTACCTCAAATAATCGGCGAAATGAATTTTCGGTGGTAACTCGCTCCGGGGCTGTTTATACCTTTCCGTACACAGAAACCGACCCTCGTCCGGGTTCCGATGATCGAATTGTGGAAGTTTTTGTAGACAAAGAGCTCGGAAACGAGGCCATTACCTATATTCTGGAGTCTGGAGAAGAAGGTTCAATCCATATTGAGCAGATCCTGGAGTACAACGAGGATCCGAACTATCTGGCAGAACTCCTAATTTACAAGCTTACATTGGAAGCTCAGGGTGGAGTTGAAGGAAGCGGGCTAAGTATGCGTCAAATAGCTAAACGACTAAAGACGTCTGTCCCTCAATTATATCGTCTCCTGGACCCTGCGAATACGCGCAAGTCCATGAGTCAGCTGGTTGCTCTTCTTCATGTGCTTGATTGTGATGTTGATCTGGTTGTTAAGAAGAAGGTTGCGGCATAACAGTTATGAGGCCACCCCGTGTCAAGAGCAAATGAACTCCGGTTAACGACGAATTGGTGTTAACAAAAACAGGGGGTGATCTTGCTGGCCTTTATCGGGAAAGGAATAACTACGAAAAAAGGGACACATTGCCGCGATTCATTTCATATGGACAGGCATTCCTGAATCACGGCGGGGACGGCGCATCAGGAGAAAATGTATCCGACCTCTTTTATGGTGTCCATACAGACAGCGAAACCACGGTGGCGATTTGCTGAAAGTCTTTATCAGTAGTCAAGATCACAAGATCATGACGAACACAGAGCTGGGCAATCAAGGCGTCGATCGTACCTATCTGTTTTCCTTTTTTGCGACAGGCATTGCGGAGATCTGCTGCCTGAATATGGTCATGCCTGTCCGGTACTAACAACGGCAGTGCCGAGAAGTGCTCAATGATTTGCTTGTGTGCCTTTGGTCTGGAGAATCCCTGCAGCAACTCTTGCAAGACAAGTCCGGTAGCATAGATCGAGTCACCCGCCTTAAGTGCACGCTCAAGTTCACTGACCTCTGGTGCCGATGATGCATGATCCCGGCGCCAGGCTAGTGACCAGACACTCGTATCAACAAACAGGCTCACCGCCGGGAACGTTCGGCCTTGTAGTCATAGTCAACATCCCACTCCAGTTTGCCAAACAGTTCCAGCAAGTTTTTCTGTTCACGCCGGGCGATGAACTCTTGAAGCGCCATGGTCACTGCGGCTTTTTTCGTTCGCTCGTTGCTCAACGCCAGAGCACGGTTGATAAGTTCGGGATCGATAGAAAGATTTGTTGCCATCTGTGTATACCTCTACACATGATTCTACACAATACGAATCTATCTCGCAATGTCGAGAGGTTTATCAGAACACTGCCCCAAAAGTCATATTGCAGGAGCGGCTTCGCCTTTTTATGGGCGAGCCCGCTTGGCTGCGTCGAGCTTCTTCTGCGCCTCCATGACCTGCTCTTCGGCGTCCTGTACACGTTCCAGATACTCGGGTCGGAGCCTGGTGCCGCCACCGGCCAGTGCCTGGCGGTCACCTGCACGAACCACCTGGACCTCACGGAGGCGGGCGGTTGCGCTGTCCAGGTTCATCTGCGCGGCCTTTATGCTGGCAGCCCTGTCGGTAATTCCCGAGTCTATTTCCTGCCCTAGCTGGTCGGCCCGCCTGATCATTTCCCGGGCCTGCTGTTCGCTCTCCCTGACTTCCTGTCGTGAAGGCGGGGGGGCATCAATGACGACCGCTGTTTCTTCGACACTGCCAGGCACCGGCTGGTCGGAGAAGGTGACATTGCCGTCCTTGTCAACGGAGCGGAGCACTTCGGACACGGACGGCAGCGAGCTGGCAGCCAGCATTACAGAAAGAATGATTCTGCTTTTCATATGTTATCCCTGTCGGTTTCTACAGTGGTTACGTAATAGGCGTCAGAATGATTTCAACGCGCCGGTTCAATGCGCGGCCTTCGGGTGTGTCGTTGTCGGCAATCGGCTGCGACTCACCCATGCCGCGCGTCACGATGCGCGCCGAGACGACCTTCTGTGACTCCAGGTAGCGAGCGACACTGTTTGCGCGTGCTTCTGAAAGGGTCTGGTTGTAGGATTCGGCACCGGTGCTGTCGGTGTGGCCATTAATGTCGATATAGGTCTTTTCGAATTCGTTGATCACCAGTGCCACGGAATCCAGGACCCTGTAAAAGTCAGGTGAGATGTTGCTGGAATTGGTGGCAAAGGTAACGTTGCCCGGCATGTTCAGGATGATGTTGTCACCGTTACGGGTGACACTGACCCCGGTGCTTTGCAGCTGCATCCTCAGTTTGTCTTCCTGCTTGTCCATGTAATAGCCAACACCGCCACCGGCAATCGCCCCGATACCCATGCCAAGAAGAATGGCATTACGGTCGCCCCCGGTTGCTGCACCGATCAGACCACCTGCGACAGCACCGATACCGGCGCCCATTCCGGCCTTGCTGGCCTGTTTTTCACCGGTATAGGGGTTCGTTGTGCAGGCACCGAGGCCAAGCGTCAGTGCCAGGCTGATGGCCAGCAGTGACTTGCTGCTGATTGTGTGTGGGGCAGATTGGATCATGGGGGTATGCTGGGTCATAGGTGCTCCATTGCTGAGGTCAGGTGGTATGAATAAAGTAGTGAACTATGCATCAAGACACGGCTATTTTATGTGCTCGGCCGCTCAATTGTAATCTTTATTAGTGCCCTATAGTACAACAAGTTATGCTGTATATCTAAGGAAGCTTTGATTCATTCTCAGTATCCTTTTATTCATGTATTGCACTGTCTGTCTAGAGCATAGACGCATGCGCTTTGTTCCTCGCCATCCGGTTCAACATCTACTCCCTTGTCAGAAGCGTGCGACTGCCCATTGATGCCAGTTGATCTGTTTCATGCTGTCACCCAGCTCTTTCATGGCATCCAGCAGGCTCCGGGTACTGCCAATGATGGCGTATATGTTCCGCAGATCCTGGCTGTCAGTATCACCCGGTTTATTGTCCTGTTGCAGCTTACCCAGTTTCTGTTCCAGTTCCTGTTCAAGTTCCTGTGAAAAAGTTGACTCGGTACTCCACTCATTTACAGGCGTGTCTGTCTGCTCCAGTCGTGCCCATTTATCAAGCAGCCCGCGAATGTGCTGGCGCCATTTCTCGTTAAATAAGACGAGCGCCTGCAACAGTTCGGGAGATTCGGATTCCGCCACGCTGTAGGTCGCCTCCACGCTCTGCAAACGCAGACGGACGGACAGAAGGCTGTCAACAAGATGCTGCACCTTTTCAGGCGTGTTGTCCGGAAACAGCGGGTAGTCCAGATTTTTCACTACATTAGGCAGCCGGATGGATAGCGGCAGGATGGCTGCTTCGAACACACGCTTTCTGCGTTGACGTCCACGTAGCTGCTGTCGCGGAGAACATATGCGGTATTCGTCAATAATCCGGGCGCTTCCAGCCAGAAAATGCTGCACACTGCGCAGCATGATTTTCTCGGGATGCATGGGGCTCAACAGCCGGTTGACTATCACCACGATGCTGATGCCAAGCAGTAGCATCTGGGCCGTCACGATCAGCGCCATAAATGAGTAGGCTTGCTGGTTGTTAATATTGACCAGCATGACAAACATCACAAGTGGACCAATCTTCAGTATCGGTGAGCGGCCACCCAGGTAAGCAAACACAAAGGTGTAAATAAAGACAAGAGACAGGAGACCGAAGCCGGAGTCCAGTGTGGGCATGAGCAGCATATAAACCGGCGCGACAACGACAAACATGCAGAGCAGCAACACGATCAGCAGGCCAAACAGGTTGGCAGGTGACATGACCATCATGAGCCCGAAAACGACACACATCATCGGAATGGCGGGCCCGCCCGGCGGGTTGATGTAGTACCAGACGGCGTAGCCAACGATCCAGCAAATGGCCGGAAACAGGGCCTTGAGCAGTCGTTCAGGATTCCAGGCAGATGGCTGAAAGGGGTCAGTCATTTCTGTCTGACCCGGCGAACGGCTGCCAGGATCGAGGTTCGCCAGTACCCGCAATGTCTGCAACAGTTCACGGCTGCTGCGATCGAGCGAGTGCAAATGCGTGAGAAAGTTCGCCAGGGCGGCTTGCTGAATCCGGGTCAGTTTATGGCCGGCTTCATTATCAAGCTGCAGCAGGATTTCTTTCAACAGGACCGTATCATCGAGCGTGTATTCGACCGTCGTGGACTTTTGTTCCTCCCACAGCATGTGGCCACGTTGCAGTCGTTGACCGAGGGTGTCCACTGCAGACCCGAGTCCGGGAAGCAGTTTCTCCAGGTCCAGTTCGCGACAGTCATTGATACTTTCACGCCATAATTCCTGTTCGCTACCGAATGTTCGCAGGTTGATTCGCAGGATTTCCCAGCTACGCTTCTTCGCGCCAACCACGGGTGTATCGGAGTATGCCGCTTGCAGTGTGGCCAACAGCTGCTGATACTCACCGGCAAGCCGGGTACGCAGCTCTGCGACTTCGGCTGACACTGTGCCTGTCGACAGTTGCCGACGATATTGCTTGAACAACTCCTGAAAACCGTCCCACAATGCCTGTCCCTGTCGTCGCAGGGATGCACCCGAGGTGCGTGGCCAGAACAAGGCGCTAACAACGGTAAACAACAACACGCCTGCCGCTGTTTCCAGGAACCGGGTGGTGGCAAAATGAAACGCCGTATCGACCTTCATGTAACTGGAAGACCACACGGCGACGCCCAGCAGGCCGGCATTGAACCAGGTATCTGCCTGGCGGGTTGTCTGTATAAAGTAACCGATGAAGATGACGTATACGGTCATGCCCAAGAGCATGCCCAGCGGCGACTGCGAGAACCAGAACAGCAGGACGAAACCGGCGAGGGCACCGAGGCCGGTACCGGAGACACGCATAATGCCCTTGTTGAAGCTGGCGCCACTGGTCGAAAGGCTGGTGACGATAATCGCCAGTGCGCCGTATTGCGGCATGTCCCAGTCCATGTACAGTGTAAGCCAGTAAAACAGCATCATGCTGAGTGCCAGCTTGAAGGCGTCCTGTAACTGGATCTTCTGTATCATGGCAGGCGTTTTACCAGATAAAGATCGATATTATTGCCACGAAATCCACGGAAGAACACGAAAGGATAAATGCCTTAACAGAAATATTTCCGTGTCCTTCCGTGGGTTTCGTGGCCATTAAAAAATTGGCACGCAGTGGCACTGATTTTGATGGGTACGACACTGTGCTACTCGGTCGTGACAAACACGGAGGCCGTGGTGCCGACGCGCAGGTCCACCTCTTCAGGCACATGGGTCAAACGAATACGCACCGGGATACGCTGTGCCAGACGGATCCAGTCAAAGCTGGGGTTGATGGACGGCAGCAGGTCAGCCGCCGGCGCACCGTCCTGCTGCGCGATACCCCAACCCATGTTCTCCACAACACCCTGGAGTGCTGCATCCGGATAGCTCATCAGTTTGACGACCACCTTGTTGCCCGGGCGGATATGTTCTATCTGGGTTTCCTTGAAAAAGCCATGCACCCAGAAGCTGCTGGTATCAATCAGGGCCAGTGCCGGCTGGTTGGCCACGGTTTGACTGCCATAACGCAGCAGCAGGTTGGTCACATAGCCATCGACCGGGGCACGTACTTCGGTAAACTCCAGGTCCAGCTTTGCTGAATGCAGATTGGCCTCGGCGACCTCGACGTCAGCCCTGGCGACCAGCAGGTCGTTCTCTTTCCTGACCAGAGACTGTTCAGAAATGGCGCCCTTGTCTTTCCTGCTCAGGTCCCTGGCACGTTTCGCCTGGTCCTGCTTGACAATTTCAGATGCCAGTGCCTGCTTGAGTTTGGCCTCTGCCTGTTCCACGGCCAGTTCATAGGTACGGGGATCAATGCTGAAGAGCAGGTCGCCTTTTGTGACCGCCTGGTTATCCTGGACGGGCAGGTCAACGATGGGACCGCCAACCCGCGGGGTAATCTTGATAACCTGTGCGCGCACATGACCGTCCCGGGTCCACGGATGGAACAGGTACTCCTGGTACATGTTGGCAAGCACTATCCCGGCAATAATGACTGCAGCGAGCGTGACGAGATAACGCAGGATACTGGTTTTAGCTTTACCCATAGTTTTTCCAATTTGTTTCTATCACATAACTTTCTGGTTTGGTCAGGCCTCGTCCCGCTCCCTGTCCCTCTCGGCAATTGCTCCATGCATTGCCCTAGCGCCTACATCCATGCAGGCATCCCGACGGCAGAGGGGACGCTCTGACCAGCATCTGGACTCTCTCGATAGAAGTGGGAGTACATCGGTTAATTGTCCAGTTATACAGGAATAATATAAATGCCCACCAGGCGCGTGCACACCACGGCCAGTGCAATAAAAAACAGCGGTGGATGCCAGATGAAACGGGTCAGGTTAAACCGGTTCAGCAGTTTTGCAATAACGCCGGCCAGTAATACACCCAGCAGGACGGCAAACATGATCGGTGGAAAATAGATTCCGCCAATGGATATTTCCATGGGTATGTTTGCGCTGTTCATGTCGTTCCCGACTGTTTACCAGTCAGGGCTTCTCCACAG
>JBATFE010000555.1:0-1924 GCA_049664445.1 Gammaproteobacteria bacterium | reverse complement strand
GTACTGCCCGGGCTGTATGGATGACCAATATGGTGGGCGATACTGGGATTGAACCAGTGACCCCCGCCGTGTGAATCTGTTATTACACCCGTTCTGTTTCAGGGATTTATAGATTAACACAAGAAATATTAGTCACATAGTTTGTTCTTCAATAAGGCCGAATCACGCCGAATTTCGTTCGCAGTGTGACAAAATTGTGACAAGGAATCTGCGGGTTGAACACTGAAAATTTCGGTAAGAACGGTAAGGTCTCAGTGCCTATGGCGTTTCTTCTTCCAGCAACTTTTTCACTTCTTGCGACAAGGTTGGCAGCTTTGAATCGAGTACGCCCCAGACGAGTCGATCGTCGATCTGTGCGTACCCATGAATCAGGATATTTCGGAATGCAATGATGCGGCGATGCTCGCTAATCAGGGCGGCAGTCTCCCGATCTATCTTTGCGAGCTTTGCAAGTGCCTCACCAATTATTTCGAACTGTCGCTCGACAGCAGACCTCAACATCGGATCACCCTGAAAATCTGCGAATGATTTTCCCTGCGTGAATCCAGTGAGAAGACCGGCAGCTTGCCTGATGTCGAACAGATATTTCTTGCTTTCAAGCCGCATAGAGTGTTTCCCGGTTCCGCTGTATGCTTTCCAGGAAATAAGGGTTGGTAATGGCTGTCGTTGACACCAGTTCAATACGGCGATCAAACAGTGCCGTCAGGTCCTCGTAAAATCCCAGATAGGCATCCGCATAGGCGGCGGGTTCGAGTTTCTCAAACATGACAAGAAAGTCCAGGTCGCTGGACTCTGGGTTAAATTTGCCAGAAGCTGCGGAGCCAAACAGCTCCAGTCGCCGGACGTGGTAACGGTGGCACAACTTTTCCAGTTCATCACGATATTGGTCAATGGGGGAAACCATGATCTCGACTCTATGAGCGTTAAGTATTTGTCAGTATAGCGTCACGCAGGGATAGGGTCGAGATTGGTCTGTTCTGCCGTCAGGATGATTTACCGCGTCCTTTCGTGTCCGAATAAACCACAACAATTAGCTGTTTCTGAACAGTTCCCGCTTCTCCGCTTGCAGGTACACATGCTCGGTCATGAAATCTTCGGTCGGACGCTTGGAAGAATTGAAGAAATCCTCCCAGGATGCGGGTTTCTCAGACAGAATGATCTCGTCGCCTTCTTTGCGAATGAAAACCTCGGAACACTCGAAACGGAATTCTTTTGGCAGCCGCACTGCCTGGCTTCGTCCCGTCGTGAACAGTTTTGCAGTTTTAGTCATGGTGCACCCTGTAACAGCAATGATAGATACCATGATGAATATCATGAGGCGGGTGTGATATCAAGATGTGCGACATCGCAAGGAGACACAGGACGATTGGAAGAAATGGTTTGCGGCAGCGAAGGCGACCGGAAAGAATATAATAGTAAAATTCTGATGACGAATCTGGCAGGTAGTGATGGATGGCGCTTTCCAAAGTACTGACAACGAACCGTGTCCGCAGTTGGGCAGGACCGCGTTCCTATGGCCGCGGTGAGAACTATTTCCATGGAGGGCATGTCAGCGATCTGAAGGCCGTCAAGGGCAGGATAACGGCCACGGTCAACGGAACCTATCCATACCGGGTGATGTTGCAGGAAGACGACGACAGCGTCGCTTACGATTGCGATTGTCCGGTGGGGCAGGAGGGGGATTTCTGCAAGCACTGCGTGGCCACTGCCCTGGCCTGGCTGGAGCAACGGACTCCGGCTGCAGAAACAGGAATGGGCAAGGGAAAGCAACAGGCGGATACAGGCCTGACCATGAAAGATGTGCACGCCTGGTTGCTGATGCAAGAAAAGGAAATTCTGGTGGATATGCTCGTGGAAGCCGCTGACTACGATAGTCAGTTGAGTGGCAGCCTGATGATGAAAGCGGCAGCGGCCAGGGGGGTCA
>JBATFE010000554.1:0-3937 GCA_049664445.1 Gammaproteobacteria bacterium | reverse complement strand
CTGCCGGCAGTGCTGCTGCCGTTTGCGACCTATGTGATGGGGGTATTGCTGCGCTGGCCGGTTGCGGCACGTTTGCTGGGTGCAGCAGGTGCCGCCGGATTTGTCCTGACCACCGGCACCTCCATCTGGGGCGGTAATCTCATGGCGCAAATGGCGGGTGAATTCGCCTATAGCTGGGGGTTTCTCTGGACGGTTATTTTCTGGGGAGTGCTGGGCTGGGCCCTGAGGAGAGGAGGGCGCGTCTGGATACTGGCCGCCCTGCTGGAGGTGCTGGTCGCATTCAGCCATGGGTATGCACTGCTGATAGCCGGATTCGGAGCCTTTCTTTTTCCTCTGATGTTTCGTAACTGGAAGCAGTCGCTGCCAGTCATCCTGCAGGTGCACGCACTGGCATTCCTGTTATTGGGCTTCTGGTTGATACCATTGATGAGCAATCTTCCCTGGACCATTCCCAACGATACCTCAATGTGGGTTGAACGCTGGCAAACACTTTGGCCAAAACAGCTTTGGCCCCTGTCACTCGGACTACCCTACCTGATCGCCATACTGATTGTTTCCAGGTCAGCGAGGGTGGGTCTGGGTTTTCTCCTGGGTATTTGCGCATTCGGCCTCACGGCTTTCCATGTCGCGCACCAGTTGGGATTGGCCGATATACGCTTCTTTCCATACGCCCAATGGGGTGCGGCTGTCGCACTGGCGACGGCAACCGGATGGCTGATCTATCGATCGCTGCCGGCGTCCCTGTTGTGGGCAGGCAGTATAGTGATTGCGCTGATGTCCTGGTGGGAGCCTGGTACCGGCACCATAGAAAACTGGGCGCGCTGGAACCTGGAAGGCTACGAGGTGAAGTCACGATGGCCGGCCTATCGCGCGGTCGCCGACATCCTGTCCGGTGGCCTGATGGATGCCAGGGTGATCTTCGAGCATGACCCGGATAACAATGACACGGGTTCAACCCGCACCGTGGAGGCCATGCCGCTGTTCGGTTCGCGTCCGGTGCTGGAAGGCCTCTACATGGAATCGGCGATCAGTTCCGCTTTTATTTATCAGCTGCAGGCCGAAATCTCGAAGCGGCCGTCATCGCCGTTATCCCGCTTTCCCTCCAGCAAGGGAAGCGTTGATGCAGCAATCGGACACATGAACGAATTCTATACCGATACCCTGGTGCTTCGATCAGAGCAAATGAAGCAGCGTTTCGGCGCTGACGAGCGTTTCGAAGTGTTGTCGCGACAGGATCCCTTCCTTGTGCTGCGGCTGAAAAACCCGGAATCTCAGCTGGTCGATCTTGTCGATGAACCGCTCGAAATCAAGTCGCGGGAGCGATGGATGAACAGTGCCTTTCGCCGTTTTCGGCTTTCCCATCCCTATGCCAAGCGCGAGGTCTACGTGAGTCCCGACCAGGAATGGCAGGCTCCCGCCCCGGCCACCGCTGGCGAAATCCGTATAATTGATATGGATCGGGAGCGGCTTGTATTCGAGACCTCCGCTGTAGGACAGCCGCATATTATTCGCATGACTTACCATCCAAAATGGCAGAGTGTAACCGGCGAATCCGTTTTTCTTACAGAGCCCGCATTCATGCTGATCATCCCGCAACAGTCCCGCGTGGAGTTGCGGTACGGGATGATGACGGCAGACAGTGTGGGTGCCGCCCTGACGCTGCTTGGTATCATCGCCCTGGTGCTGCTGTTGGTTTTTCCGCGGTCATCGCCGCGCCCTGTTTTTGCGCATGGCCCGGCGTTAAAGCCCACAATAGCGGTGCTAGCGCTTGCCCTCGGTGTGTCGCTCTGGAGCTGGTGGAATAATCCGGAGCGGGTATACAAGCAAGGGCATGAATTTCTAAAAGAAGAGCGCTATATCAATGCATCCCGTAGCTTTGATCATGCCTATAGCGGCCGACATGTGCCCGGTAAAAAAGCCGAAGCCCTGTTCTGGGCGGGCCGCAGTCTTGAATTCGTGGACGATCATGCCGGCGCGCTTGAGCGCTACAGAGAGCTGGCCAGCCTTTATCCGGATAACTACTGGGCGGCCGAGTCACTGTACAGGATTGTGCTATTGGCAAGACAGACACACGATGAGCATGGGTCCGAGGACGCCTATAAGCAGTTGTTGCAGGATTTTCCGGAAAACAGCTGGACCCTGAAGGCCAGTAAAGCGTCAGATGCAAAACCATGGCAGGATGATTCGGAGCAAATTTATAAGCAAGGACATGAACTGCTAAATGAGAAGCGCTATGTATCTGCAGCGCATGCATTTGATCGGGCCTACAGCGCCCGGAATGTACCTGCTCAAAAGGCCGAAGCCTTGTTCTGGGCGGGTCGCAGTCTTGAGTTCGAGGGCGAGCATAATGGCGCGCTTGTGCGCTACAAAGAGCTTGCCAGTCTTTATCCTGATAACTACTGGGCAGCTGAATCGCTGTACAGGATTGTGCTACTGGCAGGGCAGGCAGGCGACGAGGATACAGCCGAGAACGCCTATAAGCAGTTGTTGCAGGATTTTCCGGGTAACAGCTGGACGCAGAAGGCCATCAATGCGACAGGCACGGAACGCTGACGGACAGTGCCAGTGGGTGGATCTATTCGTTGCTGCCAGCGCTGTTTTCCAGTCCTATAAAACGGCTTATCAGGCAAACCGGACGGCCTTTGATCTCATCGAATATACGCGCCATGTATTGCCCAATGACGCCCAGGCCGATCATGATCAGGCTTCCCGAAAACAACAGGGTAATTTCCAGCGTTGCGAAGCCGCTGATAGATTGCGCTGCGAGTTTTGAAAATATTGCCTCAATGCCAAGTATGATTGAGATGATGAGCATAACCACCCCGAGAACGGGCACAATCATCAGTGGCAAGGAACTGAAAGCCGTCATTGTATGGATCGCGTAACGTAAAAGACCGAGTCCTCCCCAGCGGCTCTCACCGGACTTCCTGGGAGCAACATCAAAGGGTATGGAGACCTGCCGGTAGCCAACCCATGCACTTAATCCGCGATAGAAGCGTCCATACTCCGGCAGGCTGTTCGTCAGCACTTCAACAACGCGGCGGTCCAGCAGTTTGAAATCAGAGCTGCCACGCAAGTCAAAGCCGGAGAGCCGCGAGAACACGGTGCTGTATACGGCCGCCGTCAGGCGTTGCATGAGCGTATCCGCACCGCGATTCTGTTTCACGCCATGAACGATTTCCGCTCCCTTGCGCCAGTGCTCGAGCATCTCGGGTATCAGGCTCGGCGGGTGCTGCAGGTCTGCATCAAGCGTGATGACGGCCCTTCCACAGGCGTGCTTTAAACCGGCAAACAGCGCAGCTTCCTTACCGAACTGGCGTGAAAGTACAATCCCCTTGATCTTCGGGGTTGTGGTATGAGCGGCATCGATCAGAGCGGCTGTGTCGTCCGTAGAGCCGTCGTCCACAACGATTATCTCGTAGCTGATTTTCTCCGCCTCGGCGATTGCCTTGATGGTATCCAGGGTGTGAGGCAGGACCTCACTTTCACTAAAGGCCGGGATTACAATGCTCAATTCACAAGGCATGGGATTATTTCCTTCTCTACTGTCTAATAGATATACGGAATAAGTGGTGATGCAGGAAGATGCTAGTGTAAATGATGTTGTACCTGTCTGGAAATTCCGTCGATTGTGTCACCGGGTGTTATGACCTAGAATACTGCGGCAGAAAATTTATCGGCAGATTAAATCCGCCCCTTTATCAAGCTGCACCCTTTACTCAACGCAAGTGGCCCCTCGTATCGGTCACCACTGGAGCACAACATGCCTGCAGTTACTCTCCCCGATGGTAGTACCCGCTCATTTGATCACGCCGTAACCGTGCACGACGTTGCCGCCGACATCGGTCCCGGTCTGGCCAAGGCCGAACTGGCCGGCAAGGTGGACGGACAGCTGGTGGATACCAGCTACATCATCAGTAAAGATGCCGAGCTCGCC
>JBATFE010000553.1:0-2362 GCA_049664445.1 Gammaproteobacteria bacterium | reverse complement strand
ACCTGGCTGGACAGTGAAGAGCTCGAGTCGTTTATCAGCGCCTTGCCGGCACATGTCATGGTGGTCGTCGACGAGGCCTACTTCGAATATGTCGAAGAAGACAGCTACCCGGACGCATCTGCCTGGCTGGCGCGCTTTCCGAACCTGATCGTGACACGCACCTTTTCCAAGGCCTATGGCCTTGCCGGTCTGCGCATTGGCTACGCGCTGTCACACCCTGACGTGGCGGCCTTGCTGAACCGGGTACGCCAGCCCTTCAATGTCAACAGCGTTGCGCAGGCCGCCGCACTCGCAGCGCTGGACGATAATGATCATCTGCAACAATGTATCCGTCGTAACCGCGAAGGCATGGCGCAGCTGGTCGCCGGATTTGAGAGGCTCGGTCTTGCCTGGATAAAATCCGCGGGCAACTTTGTGGCCGTCGACAGCGGCAGGTCGGGAGCGGTTGTCTACGAGTCGCTGTTACAGCAGGGCGTGATCGTGCGCCCGGTGGCCAACTACGACATGCCCGGACACCTGCGTGTGACCATCGGGCGTGCCGACGAAAACGCCCGTTTTCTGCACGCCCTGGAGCAGGTGCTGCATGATTGAACGACTGTGCATTATCGGGGTAGGCCTCATCGGCGGTTCGCTGGCACGCGCGCTGCGCGAGGCGGGTGCTTGCCAGGAAGTGGTCGGTGCCGGACGCAATGTCGGCAACCTGCAAACCGCGGTTGATCTGGGCGTCATCGATCGTTACGACACCGATCTGGCGCAGGCTGTCAGCGGTGCTGACATGGTGGTGGTGTGTGTGCCCCTCGGTGCCATGGAAGGTGTCTTCAATGCCATCAAGGGACAGCTCTCCGGGCAGGTGGTGCTGACGGATGTCGGTAGCGCCAAGGGCAGTGTCATCGAGGCGGCACAGCGGGCATTCGGCAGTGTGCCGGATTTTTTCGTGCCGGGGCATCCGATTGCCGGTACCGAGCAAAGCGGGGTCGAGGCATCATTTCCGGGGCTCTACAATGACCGCCGCGTGATTCTGACCCCGTTGCCGGACACCAGTATCCATGCGACCGGGCGGGTGCGTGACATGTGGGAGGCCGCCGGTGCACAGGTCGTGAACATGGACCCGGTGCATCATGATGCCGTACTTGCCGCCACCAGCCACCTGCCGCATCTGCTGGCTTACTCGCTGGTGGATACCCTGGCCAGGCTGGATGAGAGCAGTGAAGTATTTGAATACGCCGCCGGCGGTTTCCGTGATTTTACGCGCATCGCGTCCAGTGACCCTGTCATGTGGCGTGATATCTGTCTAGCCAATGGTGACGCCATCCTGCTGATGGTTGAACATTACATCGACGACCTGCAGATCTTGAGCGCGGCGATCCGGAACCATGATGGCCAGCAGTTGCTTGATGTCTTTACGGCAGCCAAGGCGGCGCGTGACCGCTTCATCGAAAAGTAACCGCTCTTGGGAAAAGACACCGCAATGAGTTATACCAATGTCTGAGGCCGCTGATATACGCTTCAAGGTAGCACCGGGCGGGCAGCTCGCGGGCCAGTTGCGTGTGCCGGGCGATAAATCCATTTCCCACCGCTCGATCATGCTGGGCTCGCTGGCCGAGGGGCGTACCGTGGTGAGCGGTTTCCTCGAAGGTGAAGACAGTCTCGCGACGCTGTCCGCCTTTCGTGCCATGGGTGTGCACATCAGCGGGCCGGATGCGGGCAAGGTGCAGATCGAGGGCGTCGGCCTGCATGGCTTGCAGGCACCGGCCGCTGCATTGAACCTGGGTAATTCCGGTACCTCCATGCGGCTGATGTCCGGGCTGCTCGCGGGTCAGGCATTTTCAACCACCTTGAGCGGTGATGCCTCGCTGTCCAGCCGGCCGATGCAACGCGTGGTCGGGCCATTGACGATGATGGGTGCACGTATCGATGCGAGTGCCGGCGGCACCGCACCGTTGACGATTCATGGCAACGCGATGCTTGCCGGCATCGACTACAACATGCCGGTGGCCAGTGCGCAGGTAAAATCCAGTCTGCTGCTGGCCGGGCTGTATGCCCGTGGTCAGACCTGTGTGTCCGAGCCGGCGCCAACGCGCGATCATACCGAGCGCATGCTGACCGGCATGGGTTACCCGCTGCAGCGCAGCGGCAACCGCGTCTGTATCGAGGGCGGACACACCCTGCACGGCATTGCCATTGATGTACCGGCGGATATTTCCTCGGCGGCCTTCTTTCTGGTGGGCGCCAGTATTGCACCGGGCTCCGACCTGCTGCTGGCACATGTCGGCATGAACCCGACGCGCACCGGTATCATCGATATACTGCAGCGGATGGGGGCTGATATCACCTTAATGAATGAACGTGACGTCGGTGGTGA
>JBATFE010000552.1:0-16163 GCA_049664445.1 Gammaproteobacteria bacterium | reverse complement strand
AGCGGGTATTGAGCTGACGCAACACAGGCATTTCCTGCCATGCCCACTCTATGCGTTTGCAACCCGCCTCCGCCAGCGCAGGGTTTTTAATATCGGAGTCGCGTGAAGCTGTCATCCGCTGTTCCCGATTGTTTTTGCTGCAGGCTCAGGTCGCAAACATGCGTTCAGGCAGCAAAGTCACTCAACCTGACAGGCTGACGTTTTGCCCCCCAGTTGCCATGCGTCGCCTCAAACACGCCGGCACAGGGCGTTCCGCAGGATGCGCATTTTCCATCGGCGGTCAGCTTCCAGTCAGTCAGCACATACCAGTCACGGCCTATCAGCCGTTCACCGCACTGGTGGCAGTAGGTACTGTCGCCCGCCTCGTTATGCACGTTACCCGTGTAGGCATAGCGCACCCCGTTTTTCAAGGCGATCTCGCGGGCGCGTATCAGGGTTTCCCGGGGTGTCGCCGGGACATCCAGCATCTTCCAGTCGGGGTGAAAGGCGGAAAAATGCATGGGCACATCCGCTCCCAGCTTTTCCACGACCCACTGGCTCATGGCATCGATTTCCTTATCCGAATCATTCTTCCCGGGTATCAGCAGGGTTGTCAGTTCGAGCCAGACATCGGTTTCGTGCTTGATGTACTCCAGGGTTTCCAGTATCGGCGCCAGGTGCGAACCGGTGATCTTGTGATAGAACTCTTCTGTAAATGCCTTCAGGTCGACATTGGCAGCATCCATGTACTGATAGAATTCACGGCGCGGCTCGGGACATACATAACCTGCCGTGACGGCGACCGACTTGATGTCTTTTTCATGACAGGCCCTGGCACCATCGATGGCATATTCATGGAAAATCACCGGGTCATTATAGGTGTAGGCGACACTCCGGCAGCCCAGTTTCTGTGCCGCCCTGGCAATCTGCTGCGGCGAGGCCTCGTCGGCCAGGGTATGGATTTCACGTGACTTGCTGATATCCCAGTTCTGACAGAACTTGCAGGCCAGGTTACAACCCGCGGTACCGAATGACAGCACCGGTGTACCGGGCAGAAAATGGTTCAGTGGCTTCTTCTCAATCGGATCTATGCAATAACCGCTGGAGCGGCCGTAGGTAGTCAGTACAATCTGATCATCAAGATTTTGACGGACAAAGCACAAACCCCGCTGCCCGGCGTGCAGCTTGCAGAAGCGTGGACACAGATCACACTGAACCCGGCCATCGTCCAGCATGTGCCAGTATGCGGTATCAACGGTATAACGATCGCGTGCTGTCATGTGAGTCCTGCAGTATAGAACGGTTTTACAACGGGCTGATTACCGGGACCTGCCATGGATACACAGTAACAGGAAACCCTCCCTTTTAAAGTATAGTTAATTCACACGTCCTGACCAGACGGCCGGAATCGGCAGTGCCGACCGGCTGATCATCCATCCTGCAGTCAATCCTTGTAGCAGGTCCCTTCGCGGATCCACACGCCACGGCCTTCACAACGCAGCAGTTCATCGCCGCTGCAGACATAGCTGCCAATGGCATAGGATTCGGCATTGAAGTAACAGACACCTGTCTCCAGTTCGAGATCCAGCGAAAGTTCATCGTCATCCGTGTCGTCGAAAACAGGCGAGTTCTTCAGCTCCGGATCCGGTGCTCCAACCTTCGGGGCATGTTTTGTTGCATCAGTCATGATGTATTCCTTCACGTGGCTGGCGGTTGCCTGACCTTCAGGTCCATTCAAACACCAAGACGAGCCGCTGACAATGCGAGGGATCAATAAACGGGCAGAAAACGGGGATCAATCCGGGTTTTAGCCATCATGCCCACCGCGGTGAGTACCACGTATAGCCCGATACCGGCGGCGGTCGTCGTGAGACCGGACGCAGCCAGCATCCGGCGAGCGAGCTGCCAGTCACTGAGCTGACGGAGGTGGTCGCCCTGTATCGCTAGTCCAGCGGGCCGAACCCGTGCGGCGGCCGGCGATGCCGTGTCGCCTGTTCGTAAGCGAAAGCAAACCGGAACAGTTCGTGTTCATCGAAAGGCCGCGCCAGGAACTGTAATCCCAGTGGCAGCCCGTCAGTGGTGAAATCCATCGGCACGGTAATGGCGGGCTGCCCGGTGTGCGGCGCGATAACCGGGCTGTTGTTGCCATGCGGGCTTTCCAGGTCACCAATCTTTCGTGGCGGATTGCTCCAGCTGGGGTAGATGATGGCATCGACACTGGCCGCGTCCATGGCCGCCACAACGGCCGTCAGAAACTGTTTGCGACGCAGGTCGCCTTCGACGTCCACGCAGGGCGGGTTCTGTTCCTGCGGCGCTCCCGATACGGCCATTGCCCACTCCATGGCCTCAGCACTGCCTGGCAGGTAACGCCGCTCCCGGTCGACGTCATCCAGCGAGCTGATCGGCGCCGCGACACCCAGCGTATCGAGGTAGTTTTCCAGGTCATATCTGAAACGGCTGCAGAAACCGGTAGCCTGTCGCAGCCGGTCGAAGTCGGGGATATCAAACGGGTCGATAATGACGGCACCCGCGGCTGTTAGTTCTTCGATGGCCCTGTCCATGATGTCGATCACTTCGAAATCGGCAGTGTCGCTGTCCACCAGCGCACGCAGGACGCCAAGCCGGGCACCCTGCAGGCCATCACGTTTGAGAAAGACACTGTAGTCGTCCTTGACACGACCGGCGGCAGGCAGGGTGAGCGGGTCGGCAGGGTCTGCGCCGGCAATCACGGAGTATGCGACTGCGTTATCGGTCACGGTGCGCGTCAACGGCCCGCCCACATCGCGGTTCAAAAGCAGCGGCACAATACCGTCGCGGCTGGTGGCACCGAGGGTCGAGCGCATCCCGACCAGCGCCAGATGCGAGGCCGGGCCGCGTATCGAGTTCCCGGTGTCGGTACCCATGCCGATAATCCCGAAATTGGCGGCAATCGCCGAGGCGGTCCCGCCGCTGGAACCGGCCGGCACCCGTTCGCGGTCATAGGCATTGCGGGTGATGCCGTGGGTCGAACTGACGGTCTCGTAGGGACTGAAAGCCCACTCGGCCATGTTCGACTTTGCAAGAATGATGGCGTCATTGTCACGCAGGCGCTGCACCATGAAGGCATCATCGGGGGGATACGATCCCTGCATGGCGATCGAACCAGCCTCGGTGGGCATGTCGGCGGTGTCGAAATTGTCTTTCAGGATAACCGGTATGCAGTGCAGGCGTTTCATGGTGCGGCCGGCGGCATATTTCTCATCCAGCATCCGGGCACGCGGCAACGCGCGTGGATTGATATAGATAATCGCGTTGAGTCCGTCCACCTGGTTGTAGTTTTCGATACGCCTGATGTAACGCCGGGTGAGTTGCTCGCAACTCAAGCGCTGCTCCCTGATGGCCTGTTGTGCCCCGGCGATGTCCAGTTCAATGTAGGACAGTGGCGCCGCAGGAGCCTCGGGTAGCGGCGTGCTTGCACAGCCGGCAACAAGGCTGACAAAAAGACCGAGCGCGGCTATTCTCGGCATGCGACTAGCGGGCCAGGCGCTGCAAGAACCCCAGATAGTCTATTGTGTCCCAGGGACGTCCGCCCAGCGCCAGGTATCGCAGTCGGCCTTCGGGGTCGACGAAGAAGGTCGCCGGCAGGCCGCGCGGCTGCCATCGCTCGGTCACACCTCCGTCGGCATCCACGAGCGGTGTCAGGTCCGGTGCAACTTCGGCCAGGAAGGAAAACACGGTATCTTCCGATTCCGCCGTGTTGACAAGCACAATCTCCAGTTGTGACGCATCGACTTTCGGGAAGATTGCCTGAATAGTCGGCATTTCCTCGCGACAGGGTCCACACCAGCTGGCCCAGAAGTGCACAAACAGCCAGCGGCCGCGTGATTCACTGATGTCCCAGCGTTCACCGTCCAGGTTGTTCAGAACAAGTGGCGGGGCTGCACGGCCGTCGAGCACCAGCACGCCCTTCGGCAGGGTATCCGCCGCCAGGGATGGCAGCGAGACGAGCAACAGGCATGCAGAGACCACTGCACGGCTCAGGGCTTGTCGGTTACGCATTCGAGGTCCTTGAAGACAATGGTTTTCAGCGGCCCCTGTTTGTCGACACCGCTGTGAAAATTCATGGTGAGTGTAAAGGGCAGGCTTTGCAGCGGTATCACCACGCTGCCACCGACACTCTCATCGAGACGCAGATCACGCACCTCCGGCATCAGTGTCCAGCCGAAGGTCGACTGGTGCGCCTGTGACAGACCCGTCAGTTGCCATTTCGCGGGCCAGTAGCCTCGCTTTATTCGCGGGATCTGTTGTTCGCCGCGGCTGAACTGCCAGTTATCAAGCTCCAGCCACAACACATCGAAGCGCTTGTTGTGGATGATCGGTGTCACGAAGCAGGTCTCCAGAATCCGGTCGATCGACGCCTGGTTGAATTCGCGTCCCAGGTAAAAGGCATTAAGCTGTTCCGGCGAGCGCTGCACGATACGGATAAAGACGGTATCGTCTTCGTACCAGGGGCCGGAAGGCACAGGCCGGGGCGCCTGTTGTGCATAACCCGGAGTTATAAAAAGGACCGCCCCTATCAGCAACGTGCCGAACGTACGGATCATGAACTGTTTCATCATGACGGTAAGTATGTCGTAACAGCCGTTCCAACGCCATGCACACGACGCGGCATGCAGCATAAATCCGGAAACAAACAAGGGTAACTGTAGAACCTGCGCGCTATCCGTACATGAAGGTGATCTTGCAGTGTGCCTCAGGCGGACTCCTGCTGAGCGGTCTTCAGAATACCCAGCAACGCCGTGGAACGGCCCTGCAGGGGATAGTTCTCACCGGTATTGTAGGTCCGTCGGTCAGGGCGCTTGCCGTCCACGAAGCAGGTGTCAATTTCGACATACCAGCGGGCAATACCCACATGCCCCGGCAAACGAAACGCCATGGGGGTCGCGTTGGCATTGAGCAGCAACAGGTAGGTATTGTCATGTATCCTGCTGCCACGCTCATCGTGTTCCTCGATGGCATTGCCATTCAAAAGCAGGCCCAGGCAGCGCGCATGAAACATGCGCCATTCCCTGTCCGTCATTTCCTCACCATCCGGCCGCAGCCACAGGATATCCTTGACGTTCACGCCCTTGATATGCCGCCCCTGGAAGAAATACCGGCGGCGGAATACCGGATGGTTTTTTCTCAGGTGAACGATCCTGCGTACGAATTTCATGAATTCGCGATCATGATTGTCAATTTCCCAGTTGACCCAGCTGATCTCGTTGTCCTGACAATAGGCATTATTGTTGCCGTTCTGGGTACGACCCATTTCGTCACCCGCCAGCAGCATGGGTACACCCTGGGAAAGCAGCAGTGTGGTAAGAATATTGCGCTTCTGCTGTCTGCGGGTATTGTTGATGTTCTGGTTTCTCGTGACGGGTCCTTCCTCTCCCATGTTCCAGCTCAGGTTGTTGTTCTCGCCATCACGGTTGTCTTCAAGGTTCTCGATATTGTGCTTGTCGTTGTAACTGACCAGGTCAGTGAGCGTGAAGCCGTCATGGCAGGTAACGAAATTGATGCTGGCGTAAGGGCGCCGGCCACTCTGCTCATAGAGGTCACTGGAGCCCGTCATGCGGTAGGCCAGTTCGCCGATAACGCTGCCCTCTCCCTTCCAGTAGGCACGTATGCTGTCCCGATAGCGGCTGTTCCACTCCGTCCATCCGATCGGGAAGTTGCCGACCTGGTAACCGCCCTCTCCCAGGTCCCAGGGTTCGGCAATCAGTTTTACCCGTGACAGCACCGGGTCCTGGTGAACGATGTCCAGGAATGCGCCGAAGCGGTCGACGGCGTGCTGTTCACGTGCAAGCGTGGGGGCCAGATCGAAGCGGAAACCGTCGATGTGCATCTCCTGAACCCAGTAACGCAGGCTGTCCATGATCAGTTGCAGCACCCGCGGGTGCATCATGTTGAGGCTGTTGCCACAACCGGTGTAGTCCATGTAATAGCGTGCCTGGTCGGCGACCAGGCGGTAATAGGCAACGTTATCGATGCCTCGAAAGCACAGCGTGGGGCCCATCTGGTTGCCTTCTGCCGTATGGTTGTAGACCACATCCAGGATGACTTCGATGCCATTGGAATGCAGCCGCTTTACCAGGGTCTTGAACTCATTCACATCCCCGCTGGCGGAATAGCCTGCGTGCGGGGCAAAATAGCCGATTGTATTGTAGCCCCAGTAATTGCCGAGGCCGTTCTCCAGCAGGTGGCGGTCACTGATAAAACTGTGAACCGGCATGAGTTCCACGGCGGTGATGCCCAGCTGCCTGAGGTGCCGAATCACCGGCTCGGTTGCCAGACCGGCGTAGGTACCCCGGTAGGGTGGCGGGACGTGCGGATGCTGGATGGTGTATCCCTTGACATGCAGCTCGTAGATGATGGTCTCATGCCAGGGTGTGCGCAGCGGCTTGTCGTCTCCCCAGGTAAATGCGCTGTCGACCACCCGTGACTTGGGAACGCCGTGGGCGCTGTTACGGGGGTCGAAACCCAGGTCCTCTGCCTTGCGGCCAATGGTGTAGCCAAACAGTGCGTCGTTCCAGCGTATCTGGCCGACGATGTCCCTGGCATACGGGTCGAGCAGCAACTTGTTGGGATTGAAGCGGTGTCCCTGCTCCGGATCATAGGGACCATGAACGCGGTATCCATAGAGTTGCCCCGGCCTGGCTTCCGGCAGGTAACAATGCCAGACCTGATCGGTTTGCCATTGCATGGGTATACGGGCGGTCTCGCGGCGTCCGCGCTGGTCGAACAGGCACAGCTCCACCCTTTCCGCATGTTCGGAAAACAGTGCGAAATTTACACCTTCACCATCCCAGCTGGCACCGAGCGGACAGGGTTGTCCCGGCCAGACAGCGATCGACGCACCATTCATCCATCATATACCGGCTGCAGAATGACAGCCGCCAGCGGTGGCAGGATTAGACTCAGCGAACAGGACCGGTTCATCCAGGGGAGTTCATCTGTGAACAGGATACCGCCACCATTACCGGTATTGCTGCCGGCATAGAATGCGGAGTCCGAATTGAAGATCTCGCGATACTGGCCGGACTCTGGCGCACCGATGCGGTAGCCATGGTGCGGCTGCGGAGTAAGATTGATGACCACAACCACAAACTGGTCATCGTTGCGACGCACGAAACTGAGCACGGAATTGTCTGCATCATTGCAGTCTATCCACTCGAACCCGCGCCAGTCGAACTCGTAGTGATGCAATGCCGGCAGCTCCCTGTAGACCCTGTTCAGATCCTTCACCAGGCGATGGATACCCTGATGGAAGGGATAATCGAGGACATACCAGTCGAGGATCTGGGTGCTGTTCCATTCCTGCCCCTGGCCGAATTCCGTGCCCATGAACAGCAGTTTCTTGCCCGGGTGGCAGAACATGTAGGTATAGAGCGCCCGCAGGTTGGCAAAGCGTTGCCACTCGTCACCGGGCATCTTGTTGACCATCGATTGCTTGCCGTGCACGACTTCATCGTGAGAAAACGGCAGCATGAAGTTCTCGGTAAAGGCGTACAGCATGCTGAAGGTCAGTTTTCCCTGGTGGTAACGCCGGTACAGGGGATCTTCGCTCATGTATTCCAGGGTGTCGTTCATCCAGCCCATGTTCCACTTCATGTCAAAGCCCAGCCCCCCGGTCCAGGTGGGACGACTGACCTGTGGCCAGGATGTCGACTCTTCGGCGATCATGAGAATGCCGGGCTGTTCTTCATGCGTCACGATATTGAGCTCTCTCAGGAAATCCAGTGCCTCCAGGTTTTCGCGACCGCCGTACCTGTTGGGAACCCACTCACCTTCCTTGCGCGAATAATCGAGATAGAGAATGGAAGCCACTGCATCGACGCGCATGCCGTCGATGTGCATCTCCTCCAGCCAGTACACGGCGCTGGACATGAGGAAGTTCTTTACCTCGTTGCGGCCGAAGTTGTAAATCAGTGTCGACCAGTCGAGGTGTTCGCCGAGTCTCGGATCGGCATGTTCGTAGAGCGGGGTACCGTCGAACCTGGCCAGGCCATGCGCGTCCTTGGGGAAATGCGCAGGTACCCAGTCGAGCAACACACCGATACCGTTCTGGTGACACAAATCGACAAAATAGCGGAAGTCATCGGCTGTCCCGTAGCGACTGGTCGGCGCGAAATAACCGGTGGCCTGATAACCCCAGGAGGGATCGTAGGGATGCTCGGTAATCGGCAGCAGTTCAATATGTGTGAAGCCCATGTCCCTGGCATAGTCCACCAGGCTTTCGGCCAGTTGCCGGTAGTCAAGTAACTCACCCTCCGGGCCGCGCCGCCATGAACCCAGGTGCACCTCGTAGACCGACATGGGTAAATGCTGCCAGTCGCGCGAAGCACGCTGCTGCATCCATGCCTGGTCATTCCATGCATATTGTGAGTGACCGGCAATGATCGACGCCGTGTGGGGTCGCACCTCGAAAGCCTGGGCGTAGGGGTCAGTCTTCAACAGGATCTCGCCGCTTTCCCGGTTGCGGATCTCGTACTTGTAGAGGTTACCGGCTTCCAGGTCGGGAATGAAAAGCTCCCAGACACCGCTGCCCCCGCGTACCCGCATCGGATGACGGCGCCCGTCCCACTGGTTGAATTCGCCCACCACACTGACGCGTTCCGCATTTGGCGCCCACACTGCAAACAGGATGCCCGTCACCTCATCGATTGCATGGACATGGGCACCCAGGATGCGGTAGGCATGGCGATGCCTGCCTTCACTGAACAAGTGCAGATCGAAGTCCGAGAGTTGTGGCGGAAAACTGTAGGGATCATGTGCGATGTGTTCGTGTTGCGCTGCATCACTCCACACCAGGTGGTAATGATCGGGCACGGTTCCCGGCGTACCGCGCCACTCGAACAGGTCGGTGTCAGGGATACGTTCCAGTCGGACATTACCTTCGGCAATCGTGATCTCGTCTGCCTGCGGCATAAAGACACGCACCAGATCAAGGTCGTTGTCGCGGTGTTTGCCCAGCACGCTGAAAGGGTCGTGGTGGCGTGCCTGGGCTATCCGTTGAAGTTCATGTTCCAGACTGTTGTTTTGCATGGTCGTTCCTCAAATTCTGTGATACCGGCGGGAGGAGTATCTTCGATTTTCCCTGTCACGGAAAGGTGGCAGACGAAAACAAAAGAATTGACATCCCGATTTTTTATAGCCAGGTGAACTGCCTGATCGTAAAAATCAGTGCAACCAGCCGTGAAAACCGGACGCAGCTCCGCGTTTCTGCTGCTGTCAGTGATCACCGCTACCTGACCCGCGGCGGCGATTAAAGACAGCTTGCAATTTGGTCAGGCATTGGCTGCAGCCACGCCGAACTGAAAGCACGGGCCATGGCGCTGATGGTTGCAACGAAGTCTCAAGCGATCCGGAGGCTGGTGTGCCCGGACCTTACACCGGGCTGCTTGCCGGGCAGCTTCCTGGGCAACGGGGACTCCAGCCTATCCGACCCCGCCGGGATGGCCGTCAGCTGCATAGGGAAATGTGTCCCCGTTTCCTGATTTGAACCGGGGCAGTGCGTGAATATTTTTTGTTGCCTGTCGGTTGCCAGCAGGAGCGTCAGCAAGCATACCGCGCGCATCCCCCTTTGACTTTCCTTGCCCATCAGCGCTTGGTGAAACTCGTTCGTTGAGAGTATGGTTAAACCCTTCCGACAACAACAGGGGAAGAATAAGTATGAGAACATTCCGGCATTTCACTGTGCTGTGTCTATGTCTGGTAAACGCGGCTTCCGCCAGTCCCGGAGAAGATGTTTTCGTTGGCTGTTATTCACTGAACCATGATGGTGAACCCTGGATAAAAATAGAAAACATTGAGGATAGCTATTATGTTTCGCTAAAAGACAAAGATGGCTGGAATGAAGCAGCCAGTTTACATCCAGGATCACAACAAGAGCTTTCTGATTTATTCGAAAATGACAGCGCCAGAATCAAGTCAAGCCTTCTGGCGGATAAAGGGGCATTTGCACTGTTTCATGTTGAGGCAGGCGAAACATATGGCGGTTATAAGGCAGGGTCTGATTACATTATGTACATTCTCATTGGTGCCGCTTCAGCACACAAGAAAGATTGCATTAACTAGCTGTATTGCTTGCCATCTGTAACAGATGCTTGTTTGACCGACACTTGAATCAGATTAATCCTGCCGCACCCGGGGTCGGTTCCTGTCCTTTGCTTGTAAATCAGCATAATCCTACAAGCACAGTCAGCAATGTCCTACAGACACGCCACCCAGGTTATTGAATACAGCACTGGCGCCTGAGCGACCGAGGCCGCAAGGCCGGGAACTGTCAGCGATCTGGTTATGCCGGGGTGGGTGCAACCCCATCCTGGCGGCGAGGCTTTCAGTTGACCTACATCAAAACCTAATTCCCATAAAAGTTGTACGGTATTACTTATATGATCGAGGCGGGGGTTGTAATGATGCACAAGGTCACGCGTGAAGAACTGGAAAGAATTGATACCATGACCGCTCTGGAGGCCGTTGCATACGCCAACCGGGTGAGCAACAGACTGAAATGTGATGACTGCGCTCATGAGGAACGACAGAACGGATTGGCGGTATTGGAACGACTTACTGAGAGAGTGAGTTTTCTTAAAATTACGCTAGAGCCACCAACGTTTTGCCAAATTGGGTAGAGTCAAAAAAATAGCCCTGCACCCGAGGTAGACACTGTCTGCGATCTGTCATAACGGTAGAGGGTGCAGCAAGGGCGGCTTTGCTTTATGGGGTGCTGGGGTATACCGGGCAAGCGGTTTGATAATTTAGTATACCCCCAAGTACACACCGGCTTAATGTAGATTCTGCAATAATCTGCTAAGTATTGGTCGGGGCGAGAGGATTTGAACCTCCGACCACCTGCACCCCATGCAGGTGCGCTACCAGGCTGCGCTACGCCCCGATTTTGAGAAGGTAATTATACAGGAAACCTTGCGGGTTTAACGTTTCAGCAGTTGCAGCACATCCTCAAGCTCCAGACGCACCTGATGCACTATCTGCTGACTTTGGGTTACATCTTCCCTGGCATCTTCACCCGACATTTTCTGACGCGCGCCACCAATGGTAAATCCCTGCTCATAGAGCAGGCTTCTGATCTGGCGGATCATGAGCACGTCCTGGCGCTGGTAGTAACGTCGATTGCCGCGGCGTTTTACCGGTTTGAGTTGCGGAAACTCCTGCTCCCAGTAACGCAGTACATGCGGTTTGACGCCGCACAGGTCACTGACTTCACCAATGGTGAAATAACGCTTGCCCGGAATCGCTGGAAGTTCGTTGTTATTGCTCGCTTCCAGCATACGCCTCTACCCTCGCCTTGAGTTTTTGTCCTGACCGGAAGGTGACGACGCGACGTGCAGAGATAGGGATTTCTTCACCTGTTTTCGGGTTACGCCCCGGACGTTCATTCTTTTCCCTGAGATCAAAATTTCCAAACCCCGAGAGTTTTACCTGGCGTCCATTTTCCAGTGCGACGCGAATCTCCTCGAAAAAGAGTTCGACCAGTTCCTTGGCCTCGCGTTTGTTCAATCCCAACTCTTCAAACAGCCTTTCGGCCATGTCGGCTTTTGTAAGTGCCATAGTCTAATCTCTTAATGTTGCCCCGAATTCTTTTCCCAGCCGGTCAGTCACTTGTGTGACCACCCCCTCTATATCCTGTTCCGTAAGTGTGCGTGAATAATCCTGTAGAATCAAGCCAAAGGCGATGCTTTTTCGCCCTGTTTCTATACCTTTCCCGCGGTACACATCGAATATCAGCAACTCCTGCAGCAAATCGCCGGCGGCCTGCTGCACCGCGGTCTGCAAATCGGCCACGCTGAGACTGTCATCAACCACAACTGCCAGGTCACGCCGTATGGAGGGAAAGCGGGAGATAGGCTGAAATTGCGCCAGCTGACCCGTTGCCAGGGCCGCGTACTCAAGCTCAAATACCAGGCTATCCGGATTCAGGTCAAGCTGACCGGCCAGCAACGGATGTACCCGCCCTATCCAGCCCACCGACCTTTCCCCGCATCTGATCTGTGCAGACTGACCGGGATGCAAGGCCGGATGCTCGGCCGCGACAAATGCGAAAGTCTTGTCATTCCCCGTTAACAGGAGCAATGCTTCCACGTCGCCCTTGACGTCAAAAAAATCTACCGGCTCGCCCTTGCCGTCCCAGTACTCGGGTAACCGTGTGCCGGTAATCACCCCGGCAAGCATCATATCCTGGTGTATTTCGCCATCCCTGGAATAAAAGCGCAGACCGTGCTCAAAGAATCGCAGCCGTGCTTTTTGCCGACGCAGATTATACTGAACGGCAGTCAGCAACCCTGGCCACAGACTGGTGCGCATCTCTGCCATCTCGGATGAAATCGGATTGGCCAGCGGCACCGGCGTCATGTGCGGATTTATCCGGGCCTGCAATGCCGGATCGACAAAACTGTAGGTCACGGCTTCCTGGTAGCCTCGCGAGACCAGTATATTGCACAAGTCTTCAATGGTGTTCTCGCGTTCGTTGAGCAGCTGTATATCCAGCGCCCCCTGCAGCACCACGCTGGGCAAGCGGTTATAGCCATAGACACGACCGATTTCCTCTATCAAGTCGGCCTCAAGCGCGATATCAAAACGGTAGGTTGGAGACTGCACCAGCCAGTCCTCGCCCTGCTCGACTACGGTCATACCGAGTCGGGTGAGGATATCCGTAACTTCATCCGAGCCGGGCAGGATGCCCAGTACTTTCTGGATACGTGCTTTGCGCAAGGTAACAGGAATGCTTTCAGGTAAATACTGTGCAGCGGTGACCGATGTCACCGGGCCTGCCTCACCGCCTGCAATATCAATTAACAGGCCCGTTGCACGTTCGATTGCCCGTTGCTGCAAGCCGGGATCAACACCGCGCTCGAAACGGTAGGCCGATTCGGTATGCATGCCATAGGCGCGTGCACGCCCGGCAATAATTTCCGGAGGGAAAAATGCACACTCGAGAAACACATCAACAGTGTCGCCCTGAACGCCCGAATCGATCCCCCCCATGACACCGGCAATAGCCAGTGGCTTTTCATGGTCGGCGATGACCAGTGTCTTGTCATCCAGCGAGATGACACGCTCGTCAAGCAGGGTCAACTGTTCACCCTGACGAGCATAACGTACCTGGATGCCGCCTGATAACCGGGCCAGATCGAATGCGTGCATGGGCTGCCCGAGTTCAAGCAATACGTAGTTGGTTACATCAACCACGATCCCCAGGCTGCGCAGTCCGCTGCGCCGCAGGCGTTCCTGCATCCACAACGGTGTCTGCGCATGCACATCGATGCCACGCAGCACGCGCCCAAGATATTGCGGACAGGCCTGCGACGACTGTACTTCTATACCAAAAACTTCGGCAATCGTCGCGGCTAGCGGTTTGATTTCAACCGCTGTGACCGGACAGCGCAGCAAGGTTCCGACCTCGCGCGCAATACCTTCTATACCGAGGCAGTCACCACGGTTAGGGGTCAGGTCAATGTCTATGATGGTGTCGTCGAGCCCCAGCAATGCGGTCAATGGCTGCCCGGCTTGTGCATTAGCCGGCAAGTCCATCAGTCCGGCATGGTCCTCGCTGAGGCCCAGTTCACTTGCCGAGCACAACATGCCGTATGATTCGACACCACGTAACTTGCTTTTCTTTATTTTGAAATCACCCGGCAACCGGGCACCCACGGGTGCCAGCGGGTACTTGCCACCGACAGCAACATTCGGCGCGCCGCAAACAACCTGCAACGGCCGCTCCCCGCCAACCGCAACACTGCATACCCGCAGCTTGTCGGCATCCGGATGCACGTCAACCGACACCACTTCACCGACCAGCAAATCGCCCAGCCCGGCCGCCGCTGGCTCGACCGAGTCGACCTCCAGACCGGCCATGGTCAACTGCTCGACCAGCTCGGCAGTCGATACCGGCGGGTCGACCCATTCACGTAACCATTTTTCGCTGAATTTCATATTTTTAATGTCTTAAACAATGTTCTTTCTCTTGCAAAGGCGCAAAGATTGCCTGGAAAAAGTCGTACTTGCGCAGCGCACCTGCACATTAAATAAGCAACATGCGTGAACTGACATGATGCTCTTTGCGTCTTTGCGAGAGTAATTTCCTAATTAAACTGTTCCAGGAATGCCAGATCGTTCTCGAAGAACAACCGTAAATCATTCACGCCATAGCGCAGCATGGCGAGCCGTTCAACGCCCATACCAAAGGCAATTCCCGTGTAACGTTCGTTATCGATACCGACCTGTTCGAACACTTTCGGATGCACCATGCCGCAACCCAGCACTTCCAGCCAACCGCTCTGGCCACAGACCCGGCAACCCTCCCCGGCACACATGACGCACTGAATATCCACCTCGGCCGACGGCTCGGTGAACGGAAAGTAGGACGGACGGAAGCGCACAGCCAGGTCTTCGCGCTCGAAGAAGGCGCGCAGAAATTCATCGATCAGCCCCTTGAGATTGGCGAAGCTGACATGCTCATCGACCAGCAATCCCTCCACCTGGTGAAACATGGGGGTATGTGTCAGGTCCGAGTCGCAGCGGTAGACACGGCCTGGCGCAATGATGCGCAGCGGTGGCTGGCGCTGCTCCATTACGCGCACCTGCACCGGCGAGGTGTGGGTACGTAACAGGGTATGCGCATCGAAATAGAAGGTGTCGTGCATGGCACGCGCAGGATGGTGGTCCGGAATATTCAGGGCGCCGAAATTGTGATGATCATCCTCGATCTCGGGGCCTTCCTCGACGCTGAAACCCAGCGGCCGGAACAACTGCTCGATACGGCGCAATGTATGCGTGACCGGGTGCAGCCCACCCTGGGTGTGCCCGCGCCCCGGCAGGGTGACATCAACCGTCTCGCTCGCCAGCTGCTCGTTCAGTACCGATGCCTGCAGCACCCCGGTACGTCTCTCGATGGCTTGCTGAACCTGCTGCTTGACGCGATTGATTTCCTGCCCCGCGGCCGGTCGCTGTTCCGCGGGCAAGGCGCCCAGTTGCTTGAGCTGCTGCGTGAGCAGTCCTTTCTTGCCAAGGTAGCGTACCCGCACGTCATCGAGGATTGCGTTATTACTTGCCGCTGCAACTGCCTGCAGTGCCTGTTGTTCAAGTTCGTCCAGGCTACTCACCTGTGTGTACTCCCTGGTATTGTTGGTCCCCTCTCCCTGGCCCTCTCCTGACGGCAGAGGGAATGGAAAGTAGTGCTGTCGCAAAAAATAAAAAAGGGGAAAGGTAAACCCTTTCCCCTTTAGTGTGTCTTCTTTCGGTAAAGGGGTTAAACCGATAACCCGTCCCTGGCCTTTTCTGCCAACGCACTAAAACCGGCCGCATCGAAAACAGCGAGGTCTGCAAGCACTTTTCTGTCGACCTCGATATTTGCCTTGTTGAGGCCATCGATCATACGACTGTAGGACATGCCGTTTTCACGGGCAGCGGCATTGATGCGCGCGATCCACAGTGTGCGGAACTGGCGCTTGCGTTGACGGCGGTCACGGTAGGCGTACTGCCCGGCCTTGGTAACGGCCTGCTTGGCAACGCGGTAGACCTTGCTGCGCGCACCGTAATAACCTTTCGCCTTGTCCAGCACCTTCTTGTGTCTGGCGTGCGCGATGACTCCACGTTTTACTCTTGGCATTGCTAACTACCTCTGAAATATGTCTTCAAACAAACGGCAACATGCGGCGCACGGATGCCACATCGGCTTCGTGCACCTCGGCCGGCGAACCCAGCAGGCGCTTGCGCTTGCTGCTTTTCTTGGTCAGGATGTGACGCAGGTGTGACTGGCCGCGCTTGAAGCCGCCAGACCCGGTCTTCTTGAAGCGCTTTGCAGCGCCCCGATTTGTCTTTAACTTTGGCATTTCCTGTTACTCCAGCATACTTGAATCTTTAAAATAGCCTGTGCAGCTTACCTGTTCTTTCTGGGCGCCAGCACCATGACCATGAGGCGACCTTCCATTTTCGGTTCCTGCTCAACGGTTCCGTATTCACTGAGGTCGGCCTTCACACGCTGCAGCAATTCCAGTCCGAGTTCCTGGTGCGCCATCTCCCGGCCACGAAAGCGCAGGGTCACCTTGGTGCGGTCGCCTTCTTCCAGAAAGCTGACCAGTTTGCGCAGCTTGATTTTGTAATCGCCAATATCCGTACCAGGCCGGAACTTGATTTCCTTGACC
>JBATFE010000551.1:0-2372 GCA_049664445.1 Gammaproteobacteria bacterium | reverse complement strand
GAACAGGAAGCAGTTCAACGGGCCGGGCAGTACTACTGCTCACAGAAACACCTGGATGAAGACCTTCACAAGTAACCTCAAGTCCCGTTACAAACCACAAATGCCTGATTTGCACGCAGACAGATCTCCGAACCAGGAAACCCTCGACGCCCTGACGTGGAAACCGCTGCGTTTGCTGAGCTTTTATCGGGTCATTCTGGCGGGCCTGCTGGTAGTGCTGTTCTTCAGCATTCCCGCGGATAGCGGTCTCGGCTTGCGGCAACACGATCTCTACGCGTTCACCTCCTTCGCCTACCTGGCGTTCAGCGTGCTCGCGGGCTTTGCGGCACGCCTGCGGCAACCGCGCTATGAACTGCAAGCCGTCCCGCAGGTCATCGTCGACATCATCGCCATTACCGTGCTCATGTTTGCCAGCGGTGGGCTGGACAGTGGTCTCGGCATCCTGCTGTTAATCGCGGTCGCGGCCGGCAGTATCCTGCTTCCCGGACGCATGGCCTATCTGTTCGCCGCCATAGCGGCGATGGCCGTTATCGGGGAAACACTCTACAGTTCCCTGTTTCTCTACCTACCCGGCAGCAGTGGCTATACACAGGCCGGTTTGCTCGGGTTGGCGCTGTTCGCTACCGCCGCGACGACCAACCTTCTGGTAAGACGCATCAAGGATACAGAAGCACTGGCACGCCGCCGCGGTATTGATGTTGCCAATCTTGCCAAACTGAATGCCCACATTGTACAGCGCCTGCAGGCAGGCATCATTGTGACTGACCATGAACACCGTGTACGCCTGATCAACCAGACCGCGCAAAAAATGCTGGACCTGCCGGATGTTGCAAAAGGCGAGCCACTGGAATCATTGTCACCGCAGCTGTTTGCAAGGCTTGAAGACTGGAGCAGGCATCCGCATACAGAACAGGCTGTCGTGCCTGCCGATATCGGGGAGACGAAAGTATTGCCGCACTTCACCATGCTCGGCACTGCCGAGGGTAGCGGCTCGCTTATTTTCCTGGAAGATTCTGCGACACTGGCAAAACAGGCGCAGCAACTCAAGCTGGCTTCTCTTGGCCGGCTTACCGCCAGTATTGCACATGAAATCCGCAATCCACTCGGTGCAATCAGTCATGCGACACAGTTACTGGATGAATCCGTAGCATTGAATGACAGTGATCAGCGCCTCATCACCATCATTGGCGACCATACCCAGCGGGTCAACGCCGTCGTGGAAAATATATTGCAGCTGTCGCGACCGGGAACCTCCACGCCGCAACAGATCAGGATCCGGCCATGGCTGGAGAAATTCGCTGACGAGTTTGCCCACAGCGGCAATTGCCAGATGCAGCAAATCAGCATAGCGGTGACACCGGCTGATCTCGAGGTCTGCATGGACCCCAGCCTGCTGCACCAGGTTGTCTGGAACTTGTGCCAGAACGCCATGCGACATGGCGCGCAGGCCTCGACACCCTTTAAACTCGACATGGCCTGCAAGCCCTCGCCGTCTTCCCTCAGGCCACAGCTTGATATCATTGATAACGGGGCCGGCATAGATCCTGACATTGCAGATACCATCTTCGAACCGTTTTTCACTACCAGGAGCAGCGGCACCGGACTTGGCTTGTACATTGCGCGTGAAATTTGCGAAAACAACCAGGCACACCTGGATTACATTCCATCCCCGGAAGGTGGCAGCTGTTTTCGTATCACTTTCGACAGCAGCCAGCCACAAGCCGTTTCCACATTTGTATAATGAATGAAACCATGAATACACACCTGGCATTGATCATCGATGATGAACCGGACATCCGGGAATTGCTTGAGATGACACTGCAACGCATGAATATCAATACGCGCAGCGCAGCCAGTCTGGCCGAGGCGCATGCCCTGCTGAAATCCGAAAAGTTTGATATCTGCCTGACCGATATGCGTCTTCCCGATGGCAACGGCATCGACCTGGTGCGACATATTCAGAAACAGGATATGAACCTGCCAACAGCCGTGATAACCGCCTATGGCAGCATGGATACGGCAGTTGATGCACTCAAGGCCGGCGCCTTTGACTTTGTATCCAAGCCTGTTGACCTGACGGTGCTGCGCAACCTCATCAATAGTGTGCTGAAACTTTCTGACAGCGCGAATCCCCGTGACCGCCGCACTCGCGATACCTTGCTGGGTGAGTCGCCGCTGATGTGCAACATTCGCTCAACCATCGAGAAACTGTCGCGCAGCCAGGCACCGGTATACATCAGCGGTGAGTCCGGCACCGGCAAGGAACTGGTTGCACAACTGATTCACGGCAAGGGACCCCGCAATGACCGCTCCTTTATACCCGTGAACTGTGGCGCCATCCCATCCGAGCTGATGGAAAGCGAATTCTTCGG
>JBATFE010000550.1:0-8865 GCA_049664445.1 Gammaproteobacteria bacterium | reverse complement strand
CCCGCCAACAGCGGGAAGGGCGCACTTTATACCAGAAACAGGCGCGTCTGACAAGGCGGGCGGGCACTAGCTTGCGCCGCATATTCTATTAAAATCAATGACATGCGGGAATTGCACTGTTGAATCTGCGATCCTGTGTCTCAGATCAGCCCCCGTTCGGCAAATGACACGCCGCTGCCATCACCCACGACGACATGGTCAAGCACCCGTATATCTACCAGAGTCAGTGCGTCCACCAGCCGGCGCGTCAGCTGCACATCGGCGCGGCTGGGCTCGGCGACGCCGGAGGGGTGATTATGGGCAAGAATTATGGCCGCAGCATTGTGATGCAGGGCGCGTCGTACCACTTCGCGGGGATACACGCTGGCGCCATCAATAGTACCGCGGAACAATTCCTCAAAATCGATCACCCGGTGGCGGTTGTCCAGGAACAGGCAGGCAAACACCTCGTAAGGCAGGTGTCGCAAGCGGCTGGAAAGGAACTGGCGGGTCACGTCCGGATTTTCCAGTATGTCTCCACGCTGCATCTGTTCCTGCAGGTGGCGGCGTGCCATCTCCATAACCGCCTGCAGTTGCGCATACGTGGCCTCTCCGAGACCGTGGTGACTGCAAAAGCGTTGCCGGCTTGCCTCCAGTAACGGCCGCAGGCCGCCAAAATCTGTCAGCAGGTCGCGCGCCAGATCGACAGCCGTTTTACCCGCGACCCCAGTGCGCAGGAAGATGGCGAGTAACTCGGCATCCGACAAGACGGTCACGCCCCGCTTGAGCAGTTTTTCACGCGGCCGTTCAGCGGCGGGCCAGTCACGTATTCTGTGCATGGACTCTGTATGCCATAGAAAACAGGGAGACCACAGAGGGAAAAGGCATTGCTTTTTGTAGGTCGTGGCGGATTGCAGGGGGTGCCAGCCGACAGGCGGCACGCTTGTCAGCCCATCCCCGCCGCAAACAATCATCTGCTAAACTGCTGCGCATGAACGGGCTATCCGGAAAACACATCCTGCTGGGCGTCACCGGCGGTATTGCCGCCTACAAGAGCGCCGAGCTGGTGCGGCAACTGCGCCAGCAGGGGGCCGAGGTGCGCGTCATCATGACGACGGCGGCCATGGAGTTTGTGACCCCGCTGACCTTCCAGGCCTTGTCTGCGCACCCGGTACATACCGATCTGCTGGATACCGGGGCGGAAGCGGCCATGGGGCATATCGAGCTGGCGCGCTGGGCGGATGTGCTGCTCATAGCGCCTGCAACGGCGGATTTTATTGCCCGACTGGTGTCGGGGCGCGCCGATGACCTGTTGACGGCCGTGTGCCTGGCCTGTGATGCCGCGGTTGCCATCGCACCGGCCATGAACCGTGCCATGTGGGGCAATCCGGCCACCGTGGATAATATCCTGACCCTGGAAAAACGTGGTGTGCGGATCCTGGGCCCTGCCGAGGGGAGTCAGGCCTGCGGGGAAAGCGGCCCCGGCAGGATGCTGGAGCCTGCAGAACTGGTCACCGCGGTAACAGGCTTGTTCAACACGGGCGTATTGGCCGGTCAGCGGGTGCTGGTAACCGCCGGACCAACACGCGAGGCCATCGACCCGGTACGTTACATCAGTAACCGCAGTTCCGGGCGCATGGGGTTTGCCGTGGCTACCGCCGCCGCCGAGGCTGGCGCGAGCGTGGTGCTGGTCAGCGGCCCGGTAAGCCTGGCGACACCGGCGCGGGTACGGCGTATCGATGTCGAGAGTGCCGCCGGTATGCACGCGGCTGTGATGAATGAGATTGTGCTCAGTGACATATTCATCAGCGTTGCAGCAGTCGCCGATTACCGGCCGGCCATCACTGCACAGCAAAAACTGAAGAAAACCGCAGCGACACTGTCACTGGAATTGACACGTAACCCGGATATTCTCGCGGAAGTGGCGGCTTTGCCCGATGCGCCTTTTTGCGTTGGTTTTGCTGCTGAAACGCAAGCCATTGACAGCAATGCCCGGGAAAAGATGCGGATAAAGAATATCGACATGATCGCCGCCAATGCTGTCGGGCAGCAGCAGGGTTTTGATCAGGAAGACAATGCACTGCATGTGCTATGGGAGCAGGGTGAGCAGCAGCTGGCCCTGACGGGCAAGGCCAAACTGGCACGGCAGCTGGTTGCGATCATTGCCGAACGTCTTGAAAATACAAGCTGCGGGAAAACGAAAACCCGCCAGCAAAAGGTAGTCAGGATTCATGCAAAAGATTCAACTTAAGATTCTCGATCAACGCCTCGGTAACGAATTTCCCCTGCCGCATTATGCAACGGACGGCTCTGCCGGTATGGATATGCGCGCCTGTCTGGATGCGCCGCTGGCACTGGCGCCGGGTGACACCCAGCTGATTCCTACCGGGCTGGCGATTCATGTAGCCGACACCGGGCTTGCGGCGATACTGTTACCGCGCTCGGGTTTGGGTCACAAGCACGGCATCGTCCTTGGTAACCTGGTGGGACTGATCGATTCAGACTACCAGGGCCAGGTGTTTGTTTCCTGCTGGAATCGTGGGGCAAAAACCTTCACTATCGAGCCGGGTGAGCGCATCGCACAGATGGTGATCGTACCGGTGGTGCATGCGGACTTTGAAATTGTTGAGGATTTTATTGTCAGTGAGCGCGGCGCAGGCGGTTTCGGGCATTCCGGGCGCCATTAATATCAACTAATCGGCCCGCTCTGCCGATACTCTGTTACTGGTAGTCTTTCCGGTTTCTTGAAGTAAACACAAGGGCTTAGAGTCTGTTTCCATTGATATGAAGTTATCGCTTCCCAGCTTTTTCCGTCGCGACAAATCAGCAAACGATCAGCCGGTTGCGAAGCCGATGCCGCAGCTTATGGGTGACATCAGACCCGCGAGCCTGGCCAGGGTACGCTACCAGTTGCTGCTTGCGGGCGTGGTGTTGCTCGGGGTGCTGGCGGCTTTTATTTTCCAGCTGATGTCCGGCCACATATTGCGTGCCACGCAGCATGAATCAAAAATCACCACCCAACAGGTCGCGCTGCGGGTAGCGGCGATGGCAGATTATTATGGCTCGACAGCCGCCTTGCTGGCCAAGGACCCGGATATTGCCTATCTGTTGATGGTTGGTAACGAGTCAGCACTGCAGTCCCGGGAGGAGTCGCTGCGCTATGTGTTTCCGAACGCGATAAACGTACAGCTGCTCGCGCCCGGCATTACCGAAGTGGACATGGATGCCTCGCCACCGTTGAGTCATGCCGCCCTGGCGCAGATGCGCGTAGCGGAAGCCGCTGAAGCTGAGCCACCCATAGAGGTGCACCTGTTCAACACGCCGCAACAACATATCAATATCGCTCACCGTATAGTCGATCCGGCCGGTAGCGGTGTTGTCGGGCACATGATGGTCTCACTGTCAGCCGAAGTGTTGCAGAACATCCTCAATGATATACGGCAGCTGGATGGCTATATCGAAGTGCAACAGGATGGTGGCAAGGGCGCCCCCGTGGTGATTGCCCGCTTTGGCGAACAGTCGCTAAAGCGGGGTGACGCAGACCAGGTGGTCCGTATAGAGGGCAGTCGCTGGCAAGTGGCCTACTGGCCGGCCGTCACTGGCCTGGTGGCGCTGGGTGGTATCAGTATGCGGGTGCTGGGCGCTTTTATAGTGGCTGCCGCTGCCATGGTGGCTTTGATTATGGTTTTGACGGGAAGGATCAAGAGGGCATTACGTGTCGATCAGGTCAGTGTGGTGACCATTATGAAAGATTACCGCGATGGCCGACCGCGACGTGAGTACCCTTCGGGTCTGGCAGAATTGCATGAAAGTATCGAGTTCATGACAAAGCTGGCAGCTGGCAGCCAGGCAGCGGAACAATTTATCTCCGCACCACGCGAACGGGATGCATCGGATCATGCCGCAGTTGAGTCGGCTGATGACAAGGGTAGTATTGATGAAGGTGTTGCAGCCGATTTCGGTTCCGCGATACGCAGTGACAACCTGATAGTGGAGGAAGATCCACTGTTCATGGAAGCCGATGATGAAATCGTCGACATCGATCCCTCGATATTCAGGGCGTATGATATTCGCGGTGTTGTTGACCAGTCACTGACCACAACCGCAGTCAGGCTGATCGGACGCGCCATCGGCAGTGAGGCACTGCAGCGCGGACGGGACACCGTCGTTGTCGGCCGTGACGGGCGCCTGTCAGGGCCGTCACTGTCAGAGGCACTGGTTTCCGGAATCATATCAACCGGATGCAATGTGAAAGATATAGGCGTCGTACCGACGCCGGTACTGTATTTTGCCACCTATTATCTCGATTCCCAGAGTGGTGTGGTGGTAACGGGCAGCCATAATCCGCCGGACTATAACGGCCTGAAGATAGTGATTGACGGTGAAACCCTGTCTGGTGAATCGATACAGTCACTGCACGAGCGTATCAAGGCGGGCAAATTCATCTCCGGTGCAGGCAGTGTTGAAACGATCAATGTCGTTCCGGACTACATCGAGCGAATTCGCGGCGACGTCACCGTCGCGCGGCCGCTTAAAGTGGTCGTCGACTGCGGGAACGGCGTTGCCGGTGGCGTAATACCGAAGTTGCTGAAAGATCTGGGTTGTGAGGTCAGCGAGCTGTTCTGCGAGGTCGATGGGACTTTTCCGAACCATCATCCTGATCCGAGCAAGGCCGAGAACATGCAGGATCTTATCACCGCTGTCGGGGCAGAGCAGGCTGATATCGGTCTGGCATTTGATGGTGACGGTGACCGCCTCGGCGTCGTCACGGCAGATGGCAGGATTATCTGGCCGGACCGGGTGTTGATGCTGTACGCAATCGATATCCTGGCACGCAATCCGGGTGGCCAGATTATCTATGATGTAAAGTGCTCGCGTCACCTGGATGCCATTATTCGGGAACATGGCGGTGAGCCGCTGATGTGGAAGACGGGGCATTCCTTTATCAAGGCAAAAATCAGGGAAACCGGTGCCCTGCTGGCCGGTGAAATGAGTGGCCATATTTTTATCAAGGAGCGCTGGTACGGGTTTGATGATGCCCTCTATGCGGCTGCCCGCCTGCTTGAAATTCTTGCCAGGGATGAGCGCAACAGTACCGAGGTGTTCGCTGCGCTGCCTGACAGTGTGAATACTCCCGAGATCAATGTCAGCATGCGGGAGGGAGAGCCGCCCGTATTCATCGGGCAATTGCTGGAAAGCGCCCACTTCGAGGGTGCGACGGTCTCTACTATCGACGGTCTGCGGGCCGATTTCGAGGATGGTTGGGGGCTGGTGCGGGCATCGAACACCACGCCGGTACTGGTGTTGCGATTCGAGGCGGATAATGAGGAAGCCCTGGCGCGCATCATGGGTGATTTTCGACGTGTGATGCTGCAGGTCAACATGCACCTGTCGTTGCCGTTCTGATCGCTGACTTGTCTGTTTGCCTTTTCACCGCGTACACTCGTGTTTCCTTAACACTGACGGCTGCCCGCTGCAGCACTGACTGCCATGTCCCTGACATCTGACGCTGCAAAAAATGTTGCACAAGTGCTTGCCGAGGCGCTGCCCTATATACGCCGTTTCCGTGGCAAGACCGTGGTCATCAAGTATGGCGGCAATGCCATGGTCGATGAGGCGCTGAAAAGCAGTTTTGCGCGCGATATTGTGCTGATGAATCTGGTGGGTATCAAACCGGTCGTGGTGCACGGTGGCGGACCGCAAATCGGTAATTTGCTGGAGAGAATCGGCAAGGAAAGCCGCTTTGTCGATGGTATGCGGGTGACCGACAGTGAGACCATGGATGTGGTCGAGATGGTGCTGGGTGGCCTGGTGAACAAGGAAATCGTTAACCTGATTACGCATCATGGCGGACGGGCAGTCGGGCTGACGGGCAAGGACGGTGACTTGATTCGCGCGCGCAAGTTGACCATTACACGCAACTCACCGGAACTGGATGCACCCGAGATCATTGATATCGGTCATGTCGGTGAGGTGGAAAGTATTGATGCCAGTGTTGTCGATATGCTGGTAAACAGTGAATTTATCCCGGTGATTGCACCCATCGGTGTTGGTGCGGACGGCCGTTCCTACAACATCAATGCCGACCTGGTCGCCGGCCGCATGGCGGAAGTCCTGAAGGCAGAAAAACTTATCCTGCTGACCAATACCGCAGGCCTGCTGGACAGGCAGGGTGGTCTGCTGACCGGACTGGGTGCCGATGATGTAGAAGCCCTGATTGAAGATGGCACCATACACGGCGGTATGATGCCTAAAATCAGATGTGCACTGTCGGCGGTTCATAGCGGTGTGAAGGCGGCCCATATTATCGACGGGCGGGTTGAACATGCCGTGATGATAGAGTTATTTACCGACGAGGGTGTCGGTACCTTGATTCGGGCAAAGCGCTCCGCTGGCTAGTTACTGGCGGTCAGCTGGCGGTAGCGATTGATGTCTTCCGCGTATTGTTTCTCAATGTCGGTCTTTTCCTTCATTTTCAGTGCCAGCAGCTCTTCGCTTTGGGAAATACTTTCCAGAACATTCTTCATCTGGCCGAGCAGCACCTCGGGTAGCTTACGGCCCCTGCTCTCATATTCATCGGCGTTGTCCGAGAGTTCGGCAAAATGAAGCTGCATGGATTCGATGCGTTCACTGGTCAGTGCGATCAGCTCGTTTAACGACTCGAGTTGCTGATCGCGAGCCAGAATCAGGTCTTCTTCGCCGCCATAGGTCGTTAGCAGTGTACGGTCATGGCGTGTCAGTTCGATGTCCGGATTGTTCTTCGCCGCTTCGAGATTCGCGATCCGCTGCGCAGAGGTTTTCATGTTGTCGCTCTCGGCAGTCAGTTCCACGAAGCGACTGATGTCTGCATCAAATTGTTTGTTAATATCGATGAGTTCCTGCTCTTTCTCCTTGATGAAGGCCTCGTTCCGCGTGATTTGGCTACGCAGGTTATTGATTTGGGCTTCCACCGAGTGTGGCAGCTGTTTACCGCTGCGTTCGTAGGTTGCAGCTTCCTCTGTCAATTCATGCAGGCGCTGTTTCATGGACTGAATGCGGCTGTTGGTCAGTTGCAGCAGTGCTTCAACAGAGGCAACCTTGCCATCTCGCGCGAGCAGCATATCCTGCTCGCTGGTATACGTGGCAAGCAGGCTGCGGTCATGAATCGCCTGTTTCTCATCTAGGGCCTTTTTCCTCGCCGCCAGTTCAGCTGCTTTTTCTGCGGCGGCTCTTTCCTCGGGTGTCTTGGCGGCCTCGTAGATTTTCACGGTGCGGCCCTGTTCATTGATTACCCGGCGTTCTTTTTTTGCATGCTCGGGCGGGACGCGGTTGCCATAGTGAACCTGGCCTTCGTTGTCTACCCATTTGAAGGTGCGTTCGGCAACTGCACTGGTTGCGGTTAACAATGCTGTCAGGAAAATAAAAGTGTGGAAAATCTTCATGTGTGACGGTTGTCCCGGTGTCATACCCTTGTATTCTATCGGCTGATTTTTTCAATTGTAACGTTTCTGCGCAAATCGGGAGTAGTGGTGGCCGTCCTGGATCAAGTCATCCTGTTTATCGTGTCCCTGGTGGCCAATCTGTTCTCAGCCTTTTCAGGCGGTGGTGCCGGACTGATTCAGCTACCAGTCCTGATCTTCATGGGCCTGCCGTTTGCTATCGCACTGGCGACACATAAAGTCGCCAGCGTCGCTCTGGGTATCGGCGCGACCGTGAGGCACTTGAAGGAGCGGCCGCTGGAACGTCAACTGACGGTCTATATCCTCGCTTTCGGTCTGCCGGGTGTGATTACCGGGGCCAATATCATTCTTGATGTCCCGGAGCGATCAGCCAGGGTGGCGCTGGGGATACTGACGTCGGCTCTGGGAATCTATTCATGGCTGAACCCCGGTCTTGGCCAGCAGGTGCAAGCGGTGCACCGTGACCGGCACGGCCATATCATTGGTGGCCTGGTGTTGTTTGCGATCGGCGTGCTGAATGGCTCGCTGACATCCGGCACCGGGTTGTTTGTGACGCTGTGGCTGGTGCGCTGGTTCGGCCTGGATTACCGCCGTGCCATTGCATATACCTTGATACTTGTGGGGGTATTCTGGAATGCGACCGGTGCCGTGACGCTGGGGCTGTTAGCCGAAATCCGCTGGTCGTGGTTGCCGGCACTGCTGCTCGGTTCGTTGCTGGGCGGCTATCTCGGTGCGCATCTGGCCATCAGATCCGGTAATCGCTGGATCAAACGCGTATTTGAGGTGGTGACCTTGCTGGTGGGCATCAAGTTGATTTTCGGCTAACGCGGGATTGCCTTCGCCTTGTGAAGGAAGATGTTTTATCGGATAGCAGCCGCTATATACCGTACTGCTCACGGTAGGCCTCGATCTTCTTTACATCCTCACTGCGTTCGGGTTTGCTGCGCAAATATTCAAGCAGGTGTGCCAGCGTCACAATGCTGGTCACTGTGATCCCGAGTGTTTCCTCGACCTCCTGAATCGCGGAGCGCTCATCCCGACCGCGTTCCTGGCGGTCCAGGGCGATGACCACGCCGGCGAGGGTGGCACCAGCCTCCTGGATGATTTCTACTGATTCACGAATGGCCGTACCGGCCGTGATGACATCATCAATAACCAGTATTTTGCCGGATAACCCCGCGCCGACCAGGTTGCCACCCTCGCCGTGGTCCTTGGCTTCCTTGCGATTAAAGCACCAGGGTATGTTGCGCTGATGATGGTCTGCCAGTGCAATGCTGGTCGCTGCCGCCAGCGGGATGCCCTTGTAAGCGGGGCCGAACAGAACATCAAACTCAATGTGGCTGTCGGTAATCGCCTGTGCATAACAGCGGCCGAGTCGAGCCAGCTGTTCACCGCTATTGAACAGGCCGGCATTGAAGAAGTAGGGACTGGTTCTGCCGGATTTCAG
>JBATFE010000549.1:0-2984 GCA_049664445.1 Gammaproteobacteria bacterium | reverse complement strand
TGTCAATAAACGGACCTTTTCTAATAGAACGTGCCACTGTCTGTAATCCTCTCGATTATTTCTTTTTACGGCGTCTGACAATCATGCCATCGGTACGCTTGTTACTGCGGGTACGATAACCCTTCGCCGGCGTGCCCCAGGGACTGACCGGATGACGACCACCGGCGGTACGGCCTTCACCACCACCGTGTGGATGATCAACCGGGTTCATGGCAACACCGCGAACCGTCGGGCGCTTGCCGCGCCAGCGACTGGCGCCGGCCTTGCCCAGCGAGCGCAGGCTGTGTTCAACATTGCCGACTTCACCGATCGTTGCCATGCAGGCAGCGGGCACGCGGCGCATTTCACCGGAGCGCAGACGCAGGGTTGCATGTTCACCGGTACGGGCAACCAGTTGCACACTGCTGCCGGCACTGCGGGCGATCTGACCGCCCTTGCCCGGCTTCATTTCAACATTGTGAACCAGTGTACCCACAGGGATGTTACTCATGGGCATGGCATTACCGGCCTTGATCGGTGCAGTACTGCCGTTGCGAATCTCGTCGCCTGCCCCGATACCTTTCGGCGCAAGGATATAGCGACGTTCGCCGTCTGCATATAACAACAAAGCGATATGTGCAGAGCGGTTCGGATCGTACTCGATACGTTCCACCTTCGCCGGCACATCCATCTTGTTGCGCTTGAAATCGACGATGCGGTAACGCTGCTTGTGTCCACCACCACGATGCCGGGTTGTGATACGGCCGGCGTTATTGCGGCCACCGGACTTCGATTTCGAATCCAGCAGCGCAGCATGGGGCTCACCCTTGTGCAGACCAGGCGTGTTGACCTGGACGACAAAGCGGCGACCCGGTGATGTTGGTTTTGCTTTAACTAGTGGCATTTTCCAGTCCTTTCAGCGAAGTTCGCGAATTCAGCACGCGACTCATTCCGCTCCCGTAAAATTGATATCGTGCCCTTCCGACAGGGTCACATAGGCTTTTTTCCAGTCAGAGCGCTTGCCCATCTTTTGCCCGAAGCGCTTCACCTTGCCGCGCACATTGGCTATCTGCACAGCATCGACCTTGACATCGAACATCAGCTCAACGGCCTTGCGTACTTCCGGCTTGCTGGCATCCGGCACCACCTTGAAGGCAAACTGGCGGTTCTCGTCAGCCAGCCGGGTACTCTTTTCAGAGACAATCGGTGCAATCAGGACTTTCATTATGCGTTCCTGGTTCATGCCAGACGCTCCTCAATTTTTTCAATCGCCGCCTTTGTCATCAGCACCTTGTCGAAACCAATGAGGCTGACAGGATCGGCACTGGCCACATCACAGACGGCAACACCCGGCAGGTTACGTGCTGCCAGATAGAGGTTGTCATCCACGTCGACCGACACGATCAGTACGTTATCCAGACCCAGTTCACCCAGCTTGCCGGCCAGTTCACGGGTTTTCGGCGCATCGACAGCAAACGTATCGATGGCAACCAGCCGCTCCTGGCGCACCAGCTCGGAGAGTATGGAGCGCATGGCTGCACGGTACATCTTGCGATTGATCTTCTGTGAATAATCACGCGGCGATGCCGCGAAGGCCTTGCCGCCACCGCGCCAGATCGGGCTGCGAATGGTGCCGGCACGGGCGCGCCCGGTACCTTTCTGGCGCCACGGCTTGATACCGCCACCGCGCACCTGCGAACGTGTTTTCTGCTGCACCGTGCCGGCGCGCGCGCCTGACAGACAGGCAGTAACAACCTGGTGCACCAGTGACTCCTTGAATTCCTGGCCAAAGGTATCGTCCGACACCTTGACTGAACCCGAACCTTGCAGCTGCAACTCCATCATCTTACCCCTTCACCGCCGCACGAATAATGATATCGCCACCCCTGGCACCCGGAACCGCGCCCTTCACCAGCAGCAGGTTGCGTTCTGCATCGACGCGGACGACTTTCAGGTTCTGCGTCGTGCGGCGCACGTTACCCATGTGACCGGCCATCTTCTTGCCCTTGAAAACACGCCCGGGCGTCTGGCACTGGCCAATCGAACCCGGCGCACGGTGCGAAACCGAGTTGCCGTGCGTGGCATCCTGCATGCGGAAGTTGTAACGCTTGATGACGCCTGCATAACCCTTGCCAATCGAGGTGCCGACCACATCGACGTTCTGGCCTTCCTCAAACATCCCGACCTTGATTTCACTGCCCACCTCGATGCCCTCGCCCTCGCCATCTTCAAGGCGAAACTCCCAGAGCATGCGTCCCGCCTCGGAGCCGGCCCTGGCATAGTGCCCGGCCATCGGCTTTGTGACGCGCGAGGCACGGCGTGAACCGGTGGTGACCTGCACGGCGCGATAACCGTCACTCTCGAGCGTTTTCAGTTGAGTAACCCTGTTCGGCTCAACCGAGAGCACGGTCACGGGTACAGCAGCGCCATCTTCAGTAAAGATGCGCGTCATACCTTCTTTGCGTCCTACGATTCCGATAGTCATTGTACTTGTCCAGTCAATTTCGATGGTCCAATCAATTCAGCTTAATCTGAACATCAACGCCGGCGGCGAGATCCAGTTTCATGAGCGCGTCTACCGTCTTGTCAGTCGGATCGACGATATCCATGAGACGCTTGTGCGTCCGGATTTCATACTGGTCACGCGCATCCTTATTGACATGCGGAGAGATCAGTACCGTGAAGCGCTCCTTACGGGTAGGTAACGGGATCGGGCCCCGTACCTGCGCACCTGTGCGCCTGGCTGTCTCAACAATCTCTGCCGCCGACTGGTCAATCAACCGATGATCGAAGGCCTTGAGACGAATCCGGATTCTCTGGTTGCTCATTTCAGTTTTATACCGTTAATTAATAAATGTTTGCGTCAATAAATCCGTGTTTACTCGATGATCTTGGAGACCACGCCGGCGCCGACGGTGCGGCCACCCTCGCGTATCGCAAAACGCAGCCCCTCTTCCATCGCAATCGGCGCAATCAGCGAGACCGTCATCTTGATGTTGTCACCC
>JBATFE010000548.1:0-11122 GCA_049664445.1 Gammaproteobacteria bacterium | reverse complement strand
CTGGACCAGGCGCTGGCGGAGCTGGTCAGCGAGTATTCGCGCAGCCGCCTGCAGCAATGGATCCGCAGTGGCGAGGTGATGCTTGATGAGCGCCTGGCGCAGGTCAGGGAAAAGGTCATGGGGGGCGAGCAGGTCCGCATTGACGCCGTCATCGAGGAGCAGACGGTCAACGCGGCCGAGGCCATCCCGCTGGCTATTGTCCATGAAGACGCGGACCTGCTGGTGATCAACAAACCGGCCGGGCTGGTGGTGCACCCGGCGGCCGGCAATCCGGCCGGTACGCTCTTAAATGCGCTGTTGCACCATGATCCACAGCTGGCCGGTCTGCCGCGGGCGGGTATTGTGCATCGACTCGATAAAAGCACCAGCGGTCTGATGGTGGTGGCGCGCAGCCTGACCGCACACAAGCGGCTGGTTGATGCGCTGCAGGCGCGCACGGTAAAACGAGAGTATCTGACGGTGGTCAACAGCGTGTTGACGGCCGGTGGCTGCATCGATGCCCCGCTTGGCCGGCACCCGGTCGATCGCAAACGCATGGCGGTGGTGAACGGCGGCAAGCAAGCGGTGACGCATTACCGGGTGGAGGAGCGCTACCGGGCGCATACCCTGGTGCGTGTGCAACTGGAGACCGGCCGCACCCACCAGATACGTGTACACATGGCCTACCGGCACCATCCGGTGGTCGGCGACCCTGTTTATGGCGGGCGGCTGCGGCTGCCGAAATCCGCCGACCAGCACCTGATCGCCATCCTGTCAGGTTTCAGGCGCCAGGCCTTGCATGCTACACAGCTGACACTTGAGCATCCCGTGAGTGGCACGACCCTGAGCTGGCACGCGGACGTGCCATCGGACATGGCGGACTTGATAGCGGCCTTGCGACAGGATGCCAGGCAGCATGGCGGTGACTGAAGACTGGCTCGTGCCCGACTGGCCGGCTGCACCACAGGTGCGTGCGGTGTGCACGACGCGTCGCGGTGGTCACAGCGTGGGACCCTACAGCAGCATGAACCCGGCTGACCATGTCGGAGACGATCCGGCCGCCGTGCTGGCCAACCGCCAGACACTGCAACAGGTTTTGCATTTGCCCGCACAGCCACGCTGGTTACAGCAGGTCCATGGCACGACAGTGATCGATGCCGCTGACGCGTTTGAGTCCGGCAGGGTAGCGGTCGCTGATGCGGCCCGGTGCGCAACACCGGGGGTCGTCTGTGCGGTGTTAACGGCGGATTGTCTGCCGGTGCTGCTGTGTGACAGGGCCGGCCGGCAGGTTGCCGCACTGCATGCCGGCTGGCGCGGTCTGGCGGCCGGCGTGATCGAGCAGACCGTTGACGCAATGCAGCAATCGGGTGAGGCATTACTGGCATGGCTCGGGCCGGCCATTAGCCCTGCAGCCTACCAGGTGGGTGACGAGGTGCGTGAGTCCTTCATGAATCACGACTCGCAGGCACAGGCGGCCTTTCAGCCTGACCCGGCGGGCGGCTGGAAGGCTGATTTATATCGGCTGGCCCGGCAGCGGCTGGCGGCGCGTGGCGTGTCGGCCATCTATGGCGGCAATGAATGCAGTTTTAGCGATGCCGAACGGTTTTACTCCTATCGACGCGATGGCGTCACCGGCCGCATGGCCACCCTCATCTGGCTGCAAGCCGGCTAGCTGCCGGCCATCTTTTCAGGCAACAGGTAGGGTATGATGAGCGCCGCATCACTGCCTGGAATAACTGAATGCCCCTGATTGTCTGGATCTTTGTTTTCTGCCTGCTGGGTGGTCTGTTGAGCGTGCTGGCCGCGGCCCTGTTTCTGGTGCTGCGCGAGCCCATGCGCACCCATATATTGCCGCACCTGGTGAGTTTTGCGACCGGTGCCTTGCTCGGTGCTGCGTTTCTGGGCCTGTTACCTCATGCGCTGGCATCCGTGAACAGCAGCGATACCCACGTGATTCCAATGGCGGTACTGCTGGGTTTGCTGGGATTTTTTATACTCGAGAAACTGGTGTTGTGGCGTCACTGCCATGCCGATCACTGCGAAGTGCATGCGCCTGACCAGAAGGACCGGGATCATTCAACCGGCGCCATGATCCTGATCGGCGACAGCCTGCACAACTTTCTCGATGGCATCCTGATTGCGGCAGCCTTTCTGACTGATATCCACCTGGGTGTTGTGACCAGCCTGGCGGTTGCCGCGCATGAGATACCACAGGAGGTGGGTGATTTTGCCGTGCTGTTGCACAGCGGCTTTTCCCGCAGCCGTGCATTTTTCTATAACGTACTCACCAGCTTGACGACGGTCATCGGTGGTGTGCTGGCTTATTTTGCCTTGCAGTCGATGCAGGCCGCACTGCCTTACATGCTCGCGATCGCGGCATCGAGTTTTATCTATATTGCCGTGGCTGACCTGATTCCAACCCTGCACCAGCGCGCCGAGGGCAAGGCTGCCCTGCAGCAGGTGGTACTGATTGCTACCGGCATACTGCTGATCTATTTCGCCCATTCGACGCTGCACTAGCGTTGGGGCACACACGCCGCTCCCGATATTGTTGCAGGAGCATTCGGACACTTGAAAGCCCCCTCAATAAACCCCACATACAGCGGTATATCCCTGTGACATGCGGAGAGCAGTTTTATGCGAATGGACAAAATGACAAGCAAGTTTCAGCAGGCGCTGGCAGAGGCCCAGAGCCTCGCAGTCGGTCGTGATCATCAGTTTATCGAACCGGCACACCTGATGATCGCCATGCTGGACCAGGAGGGCGGTAGCATACGTCACCTGCTGGTACAGTCAGACGTCAATGTGAACCTGCTGCGCTCGCAACTGGGCGAACAGCTGGACCAGATTGCGCAGGTCGAGGGCACGGCAGGCGAAGTGCATATCTCCAATGATCTCGGGCGCTTGTTGAATGTTACTGACAAACTGGCTCAACAGCGCAAGGACAGCTATATCTCCAGTGAGCTGTTTGTCCTTGCCGCGCTGCAGGACAAGGGCGGCGTGGGCGAATTGTTGCGCAAGGCAGGCGCCAGCAAGCAACTGGTCGAGCAGGCCATCGACCAGGTCCGGGGTGGCCAGCAGGTAGACGACCCGAATGCCGAGGACCAGCGCCAGGCACTGGAAAAATACACCATCGATGTCACGGAGCGCGCCGAGCAGGGCAAGCTGGATCCGGTCATCGGTCGCGATGACGAAATCCGCCGTACCATCCAGGTGCTGCAGCGCCGCACCAAGAACAACCCGGTACTGATCGGTGAACCCGGCGTCGGCAAGACCGCCATTGTCGAGGGCCTGGCACAGCGCATTATTAATGGAGAAGTTCCTGAAGGACTTAACGGCAAGCGTTTGTTATCGCTGGATATGGGCACCCTGATTGCCGGGGCAAAGTACCGCGGTGAATTCGAGGAGCGTCTCAAGGCTGTCTTGAATGACCTGTCAAAACAGGAAGGGCAGGTCATCCTCTTTATCGACGAGTTGCATACCATGGTGGGGGCCGGCAAGGCCGAGGGTGCCATGGATGCCGGCAATATGCTGAAGCCGGCGCTGGCACGCGGTGAATTGCACTGTGTCGGCGCCACCACGCTGGATGAATACCGCAAGTACATCGAGAAGGACGCCGCGCTGGAACGGCGTTTCCAGAAGGTTCAGGTTGATGAACCCACGGTCGAGGACACCATCGCGATCCTGCGTGGTTTGAAAGAACGCTATGAGGTTCACCACGGTGTCGATATTACGGACCCGGCCATCGTCGCCGCGGCCATCCTGTCGCACCGCTACATCACTGACCGGCAATTGCCGGACAAGGCCATTGACCTGATTGATGAGGCCGCCAGTCGTATCCGTATGGAGATTGATTCCAAACCCGAGGCCATGGACCGCCTCGAGCGGCGCCTGATCCAGCTGAAGATCGAACGTGAGGCACTGAAAAAGGAATCCGATGAGGCCTCGAAAAAACGCCTCGACAATCTGCAGGAAGATATTGCAGAGCTGGAACGTGAATTTTCCGACCTGGATGAGATCTGGAAGTCCGAGAAGGCTGCCGTGCAGGGTGCCAGCCATATCAAGGAAGCGCTCGAACGCGCGCGTCTCGAGTTCGATACCGCACACCGCGCCGGCGATCTTGCGCGTGCCTCCGAACTGCAATACGGGCGTATTCCTGAACTCGAGAAACAACTGGCGCAAGCCGACCAGGCCGAGTCGCAGCCCATGCAGTTGTTGCGCAACAAGGTTGGCGAAGAGGAAGTCGCCGAGGTGGTCTCGAAATGGACCGGGATACCGGTGTCCAAGATGCTGGAAGGCGAGCGTGAAAAGTTGCTGCGCATGGAAGAGGGCCTGCAGGCGCGTGTCGTCGGTCAGGGTGAGGCCGTGAAGGTGGTCGCGGATGCGATTCGTCGTTCACGTGCCGGCCTGTCTGACCCCAACCGGCCGAACGGCTCGTTCCTGTTTCTTGGCCCCACCGGTGTTGGCAAGACCGAACTCACCAAGGCCCTGGCCAGCTTCCTGTTCGATACCGATGAAGCCATGGTGCGCATCGATATGTCCGAGTTCATGGAGAAACATTCGGTGGCGCGCCTCATCGGTGCCCCGCCGGGCTACGTCGGCTACGACGAGGGTGGCTACCTGACGGAAGCGGTGCGGCGCAAGCCGTATTCCGTGATCCTGCTGGATGAGGTCGAGAAGGCGCACCCGGATGTATTCAATGTGTTATTGCAGGTGCTGGATGACGGCCGCCTCACGGATGGCCAGGGCCGCACGGTCGATTTCCGCAATACCGTGATTGTCATGACATCAAACCTCGGTAGCCAGATGATCCAGGAGATGTCCGGTGTCGAAAACTATGACGCCATGAAGGCGGCGGTCATGGAAATCGTCGGCACTCACTTCCGTCCCGAGTTCATCAACCGCATTGACGATGTGGTGGTGTTTCATCCGCTCGACCGGGAGCAGATTCGTGCCATCGCCGGGCTGCAGACCGAGATTCTTCGCCAACGCTTGCAGGATCGCGATATTGGTCTGGTGATTACCGATGCCGCCCTGGATCAGCTGGGTGAAGCCGGCTTTGACCCGGTGTACGGCGCACGGCCACTGAAACGCGCGATCCAGAGCCAACTGGAAAATCCGCTGGCCCAGGCAATACTGGCAGGCCGCTTTGCTCCCGGCAGCGAGGTACAAGTGGATACCAGGGACGGGCAGTTGCAATTTTCAGAAGGCCAGGGAAGCAGCGCCTCGGCCACCTGAGATGTCTTGCGTAATCAGACAAACAGGTTTTGTAGGATCGCCGTCCCCGGCGCTCCTGTAACAATAGATGCACCTGCAGCAATGAATGCGCTGTCCTTATAACGGGTTACCCGACCTTGTTCAATAATTTGTCCAATAGCCGGGTACTCAGTAACCGTTTCATAAACCCGAACAGATAGGTCGGAAAGGTGACGTAATAGCGTGCCCTCGGTCGACGACTCTCCAGGGCATGGATGACCTTCTTGAGGACGGCCTCCGGTGGCAGGGTGAACGGTACCACCGGGCCTTTCGTTTTCAGGCGTGCCTCCATCGCCAGGTACCTGTCGCGGTGCACGCTGCTCTCCGGATCGATATTTTCCTGAAAGGCCCTGAGCGCATTTTCCCGGAAGCGACTGCTCACCGGACCGGGTTCAACCAGTGACACATGAATGTCTGTCCCCGCGAGTTCCAGGCGCAGGGTATCGCTCAGGCCTTCGAGCGCATATTTGCTGGCGTTGTAGGCGCCGCGATAGCGGAGCGCGACAAATCCCAGTACCGAACTGTTCTGCACAATACGGCCATGCCCCTGGCGGCGCATGACCGGCAACACCCGGTTGGTCAGCTCATGCCAGCCGAACAGGTTGGTTTCAAACTGCGCCCGCAAGACATCACGCGACAGGTCCTCGACCGCACCAGGCTGTCCGTAGGCGCCGTTGTTAAACAGGGCATCGAGGGTGCCGCCGGTGCGCTCAAGAATTTCGTCTACGGCTGTCGCAATCGAGTCAGAGTCGGCCAGATCCAGTTGCAGGCTTTCAAAGCCGTCAGCCTCGAGCTGTTGCTCGTCGCGGGCCTTGCGGGCCGTTGCAAACACCCGGTAACCACGCGATTTCAGGCCCCGGGCAACACACAGCCCGATGCCGGATGAGCAGCCTGTGATTAGAATAGACTTCTTAAACATGTGGCGTAACTGTATGTTAAGGTAGTTGTTCTTGATGCAGTCATCACAGATTACTTGAAGTCCCAATAAAGCGCCCGATTCACACCGGGCATTGAATTTAAATGGAAAATGCTTGAATGCTGTGAGCGCATTACATTAGTATCGTTGCTCTAAATATCTATAAGTTCGCTAATTCTGGAGGGGATCGAATGAATAATAAAGGGTTATTGACCATCGCTGCTGCCTGTCTCGCAGTGCTGTCGCAGGCTGCCGTCGCGGCCAAGGGCTTCAGCTATAGCTATATCGACGGCGGCTACCAGGGGATACGCGCCGATTCAGTCGATGCTGATGGTCTGGGAGCAAAATTGTCATACGGCGCCACGGAGCACTTCGAGGTACTCGCCGGTTATGCACACCTCTGGCAGGACAAGGCCGAAGGCTTCTCCAGCGTTGATGTCCAGATTGACCAGTTCACCATCGGTGGTGGTGGCCATTACTCCATCACGGAACGCATTGACCTGGTGGGCTCCATCGTTTACGTCAATGAACAGTCAACCGGCAAGGCAAAGTTCCCGGGCGAGTCAAGCAAGAGCCGCATCAAGGGTACCAGAGAAGGCTACCTGGCAGAATTTTCCGGGCGTATTCGTGCCATGGACAAGCTGGAACTGACTCCACTGGTTGCCTACCGTGATGTGGGTGACGAATCGGGCACCGGCTTTGGCCTGGATGCCATCTACCAGTTTCACAAGGACTGGTCGGTGCGTGGTAATGCCACCTACTTTAACGATGACAGCGCTACCAACCTGTTTCTTGGTCTAAGGTTTGATATGTAATCTATTGAATAGTAGTTATTAATGAACCCGCTAACAGGCGGGTTTTTTTTGCCCGGATAGTTGCCACTGTTTGCCACGCGCTATTGCAGTTGCTGCGGCTGGATGGCCTGCTGTTGCAGGCGCGATTCTTCCTGCTGCATTGCCCACAGTCTTGCATAGGCGCCGCCGCTGGCAATGAGTGCCTGGTGAACTCCCGACTCGATAATGCGGCCGTTATCCAGTACCAGGATGTTGTCGGCATCGACAATGGTGGAGAGCCGATGTGCGATCACCAGGCTGGTGTGTTGGGCGGCCGCTTCGCGCAGGGCAACAAGGATGGCCTGCTCGGAATGCGAATCGAGACTGGACGTCGCCTCGTCGAAGATCAGTATCCGCGGGTTTTTCAGCACCGCGCGTGCAATGGCGACGCGCTGCTTTTCGCCCCCCGAGAGCTTCAGCCCACGCTCGCCGACGACGGTGTCGTAACCCTGTGGCAGGTCCGCGATGAAGTCCGTGAGATGGGCTACCTGTGCCGCCTGTTCAATCTCGTCCTGGCTTGCGCCGGGTTTTGCGTAGGCAATGTTGTAGCGCAGCGACTCGTTAAACAGCACGGTGTCCTGGGGCACGATACCGATGGCCCGGCGCAGGCTGTCCTGGGTAACCGCGCTGATATCCTGGTTATTGATCAGGATCCTGCCCGAGCTGATGTCATAGAAGCGGAACAGCAGACGCGCCAGTGTCGATTTCCCTGCACCACTGGGGCCGACAATGGCGACCTTTTCACCTGCTGCAATGCTGAAACTGATGTCATGCAGGATCGGGCGCCGGGCATCATAGGCAAATGACACCTGTTCAAAGCGGACCTCGGCGTTAGTGGCATCTAGCACCCTGGCATCGGGCCGGTCAACGATCTCGGGTTCCTTGTCCAGTACATCGAACATGAGGTGCATATCAGTTAGCGCATGTTTCAACTGGCTGTAAACAATGCCCAGAAAATTGAGCGGTATAAACAGCTGCAGCAGGAAGGCATTGACCAGCACCAGATCGCCCAGCGTCATGTTGCCGTCGACAACGCCCTGGGCCGCCATGATCATGATGACGGTGACGCCCGCGGCGATAATGACTGACTGTCCGAAATTGAGCGCGGACAGCGAGGTCTGGCTGTTGACTGCCTCGGATTCCCAGTGTCGCAGGCTTTCATCATAGCGCTGCAGTTCGTAGTGCTCATTACCGAAATATTTCACGGTTTCATAATTCAACAGGCTGTCAACGGCCTGTGTATTCGCCTCTGAATCAAACCTGTTCATCGACACCCGGAACTTCATGCGCCATTCCGTGATGCTCATGGTAAAGGCGATATATACGACAACCGCTATCAGTGTTACCAGCGTGAACCAGATGTCATAGCGGGACAGCAGGATGACGGCCACCAGGGCAATCTCCACCAGTGTCGGCAGGATGCTGAACACCATGTAATTCATCAACGAGCTGACGCTGCGTGTGCCGCGATCGATATCACGGGAAAGGCCGCCGGTCTTTCTTTCCAGGTGGTAACGCAGCGACAGTTGGTGCAGGTGCTCGAGTACCTTCAGCGAGACGCTGCGCATGGCGCCATGGCGCACGCGCGCGAACACCGCGTCGCGCAGTTCATTGAACAGCGAGCTGCCCAGCCGTAACGCGCCGTAGATGAGCAGCAACGCCAGTGGCAGCACCAGGTGGTTGTGTTCGCCTGCATCCAGGTTGTCAACGATGTCCTTCAGTACCAGTGGCACACCGACGTTGGCAACCTTGGCCAGGACCAGGAATCCCAGTGCCAGCAGCACCCGGCCGCGGTAAGACCATAAAAACGGGGTCAGTGCCCGAAGCGTCTTCAGGTCGTTGCCGGTCGTGCCGGGCAGGGTGGTCGGATGTCTGTACATGCTGCGGAATTTTTCTGCCTGGATAATCTCGGGGGTCCCAATTGTCACAGATTCAGGGGCCGTGAGATAGCACCTGTCATACTGTGCAAGTAGTTGATTTGCTGTTATTCCGGGCTATTACCTTGCCGCCAATGACCTGTATAATGCGGCAGCCTTAATTGATTGACTGTGGATTTTTCAGGATAACCATGCCCATTTACGAGTACCAGTGTGCTGCCTGCGGGCACCGGTTCGAAACCCTGCAGAAGATCAGCGACCAGCCGTTCAGTAAATGCCCCGATTGCGGCAAGGATGCACTGAAGAAGCTGATTTCTCCCTCGGCCTTCCGTCTCAAGGGCGGTGGCTGGTATGAGACCGATTTCAAGACCGGCAACAAGAAAAATGTTGCCCAGTCTGACGCCAGGGCCAAGCCGGCTGCCGCCAAAGACAGCACCAGCAAACCCGCGAGTACCGCCAGCAGCAAGAAATCCAGCGACTCGGACTGATTTGCTGCACCCCGGCTGACGACCCGCACCCCCGCGTTTTTGCATTACTGACACTGGAAGAATAGCTATGCGCAGTCTCTACTGTGGTGAACTGAACGAATCCCACCTTGACCGGGAAGTTACCCTCTGTGGCTGGGTGCACCGCCGCCGCGATCACGGCGGCGTGATTTTCGTTGACCTGCGTGACCACACCGGCCTGCTGCAGGTGGTCTTCGATCCGGATACCGCTGAAACCTTTGCGACTGCGGAAAGTGTGCGCAATGAATATGTGTTGCAGGTCAAGGGCCGCGTCCGGCGCCGCCCCGAAGGCACCGTCAATCCGGATATGCCCACCGGCCAGGTGGAGGTGCTTGGCCAGGTGCTGACTGTCCTGAATGCGGCGGCGACACCGCCATTCCAGCTCGATGACCAGGACGTTCAGGAAGAGACCCGCCTGCGTTACCGGTATATCGATTTGCGCCGGCCGGAGATGCAGGAAAAGATCCGTCTGCGTGCGCGCATTACCCACGTCATGCGCAGTTTCCTCGATGAGCACGGTTTTATCGATGTGGAAACGCCCATCCTGACACGCTCAACGCCGGAAGGGGCACGTGACTACCTGGTGCCCAGCCGCACGCATAGCGGTGAGTTTTTTGCACTGCCGCAATCGCCGCAGTTGTTCAAGCAGTTGCTGATGATGAGTGGCATGGATCGTTATTACCAGATTGCACGCTGTTTCCGCGACGAGGACCTGCGCGCTGACCGCCAGCCGGAGTTTACCCAGCTGGATATCGAAACCTCCTTCATGGATGAAGATGACATCATGTCCCTGACCGAGACCATGGTGCGTGAGCTCTTCAGGGAGGTGCTGGATGTAGCACTGCCGGACCCGTTCCCGCGCATGTCCTATGACGAAGCCATGCAACGCTTTGGCACCGACCGCCCGGACCTGCGCATCCCGCTGCAGCTGGTGGATCTGGGTGACGTGATGCAGGCGGTCGAGTTCAAGGTATTCGCCGGTCCGGCCAATGACCCCGACGGCCGCATTGCCGCCTTGCGTGTGCCTGGCGGCGGCGACATCAGCCGCAAGGATATTGACGGCTATACGCAGTATGTCAGCCAGTACGGTGCGCGGGGTCTTGCCTATATCAAGGTCAATGATGTTGCCGCCGGTCGCGAGGGCCTGCAATCGCCGATACTGAAGTTCCTGCCGGATGACGTGGTTGCCGCTATCGTTTCGCGTACCGGCATCGAAGACGGTGACCTGGTATTTTTCGGCGCCGACAAGACCAAGGTGGTGAATGAATCGCTGGGTGCCCTGCGGGTCAAGCTCGGCATCGACCGCGGCATGCTGCAGGGCGACTGGGAACCGGTGTGGGTCGTCGACTTTCCCATGTTCGAACGGGATGCGAAAAGCAATCGCTGGATGGCGCTGCATCATCCGTTCACCGCACCCAAGAGCGATGATCCTGATGTGCTTGCCGCGGATCCCGGTGCCAGCCTGTCACGTGCCTATGACATGGTACTCAATGGCACCGAACTGGGTGGCGGCTCGATCCGTATTCATCGTACCGATATGCAACAGGCGGTCCTGAGACTGCTCGGCATCGGTGAGCAGGAGGCGCGCGACAAGTTCGGCTTTCTGCTGGATGCCCTTAAGTTCGGCTGCCCGCCACACGGTGGGCTCGCCTTTGGCCTGGACCGGCTGGTGATGCTGATGACAGGGGCATCTTCGATTCGGGAAGTCATGGCGTTCCCCAAGACACAGACAGCGGCCTGCCCGCTGACCCAGGC
>JBATFE010000547.1:0-2439 GCA_049664445.1 Gammaproteobacteria bacterium | reverse complement strand
TATCGATACCGACCCGGACACCGCCGAGGTACAGGTCAACAACCGCGTCAGCCTGGCCCTGCCGGAGTTACCGGACACGGTGCGCAGTACCGGCGTCAAGGTAGAGAAACGCTCCGCCAGCATCCTGATGCTGATCGGCATCAATTCGCCCGACGGGCGTTATGACGAGAAATTCATCGGCAACTACGCCAACCTGTATGTGCTGGATGCACTGAAGCGCGTCCCGGGTGCCAACCAGGCGTCGATCATGGGCCTGCCGGATCTTGCCATGCGTCTGTGGCTGCAACCCGACCGCATGGCCAGCCTGTCCATTACGCCGACCGATATCCAGCAATCCGTCAGCCAGCAGAACCAGCAGTTTGGAGCCGGCCGCCTTGGGCAGTCACCCACCAACGAACCGGTGGAGATGACCTACCCGGTGGTTACCGGGGGGCGTTTCTCGGAACCGGAAGAGTTCGACAACATCATCCTGCGGGCCGACCCCAGGGGCACGGCCATCGTGCGCTTCAGGGACGTGGGATACGCCGAGGAAGGCCAGAAGAGCTACAACCTGCGCTCCACCCTCAATGGCAGCCCGTCCACCTTCGTGGCGGTCTACCAGCAGCCGGGGTCGAACGCGCTGGAAGTGGCCGGAAATGTGCGCGCCGAGATGGAAAAGCTGAAACAGAGTTTTCCGGAAGGCATCAGTTACAAGGTCTCGTTTGACACCACCAAGGTCATCAAGGCCTCCATCGACGAGGTCTTCGAGACGCTAATCATCGCCATCATCCTGGTGGTGCTGGTGACCTACCTGTTCCTGCAGAAGGTCAACACCACCCTGATACCGACCATCGCCATCATCGTCTCGGTGATTGGTACCTTCATCGGCATGCAGGCGATGGGTTTTTCCATCAACCTGCTGACCCTGTTCGGCCTGGTGCTGGCCATCGGCATTGTCTGTGATGATGCTATCGTGGTGGTGGAAAACGTGGAACGCAATATCGAGGACCTCGGGCTGTCACCGAAAGAGGCGACCTTCAAGGCGATGGAGGAAGTGACCGGGCCGGTAATCGCCACCACGCTGGTGCTGATTGCCGTGTTCGTGCCGGTGGCCTTCATGCCGGGGACTACCGGCGTACTCTATAAACAGTTTGCCGTCACTATTGCCATCTCGGTGGCCATCTCGAGCTTCGTGGCACTGACGTTGACACCGGCCCTGTCAGCCATCCTCATCAAACCGGCCAAGGGAGAACCCGGCGGGTTCTTCAAGTGGTTCAACAACGGGATGGATGGCATGACCACGTACTATGCCAAAGGCGTCAACCAGACCATGAAGCGTGTCACGCCCGCCATGATCGCGCTGGGTGCCATGATGTTCGGCATCGTCACGCTGTTCGGGACCATTCCAGGCAGTTTCGTACCGCCCGAGGATCAGGGCTATCTGTTTGCCGCCATCATCCTGCCGGACGGTGCCAGCCTCGATCGCAGCCAGGCCCTGACCCAGGAGGTCGCCGAGATCTTTGCCGGGCATCCAGCCGTGGAAGACTACTCGGCACTGGCCGGCTACAGTATTATCGACAGCCAGTTCAAGACCAACTCCGGTACCGTGTTCATTTCGCTGAAGGATTTCAGCGAACGCTCGGCTGCGGGCATGTCGGTGGATGACGTCATCGCCTTTGCCGCACCCAAATTAAAGTCTCTGCAGGAAGGCATCGCCATCCCCATCAACCCACCCTCGATCCCGGGACTCGGCACCCAGGGTGGTTTCGAGTTCTGGCTGCAAAACCGTGGCCAGGGCGGCGCCAGTCGACTCGAGGAAGTCGCCCGGGATCTGATTGCCAGAGCCAATGAACGGCCGGAAGTGACACAACTCAACACCACCCTCAATGCCGCGTCACGGCAACTGCTGTCCAACGTCGATCGTGCCAAGGCCGAAACCCTGGGTGTTTCGGTACCCGATGTGTATGCCGCCCTGCAAACCCTGTTCGGTTCGCTGTACGTCAGCCAGTACAACAAGTACGGCCGTGTCTGGCAGGTCATCCTGCAGGCCGAACCGGAGTTTCGCGAGAAACCCGAGGACATCCAGAATATCTTTGTGCGGCAACGTGAAGGCGAGATGGTGCCGTTGTCGTCCGTGGTGACGTCCCGTTTTGTGACCGGCCCCGACCTGCTGCCGCGCTTTAACGGTTTCATGGCCGCGAAGATCACCGGCGACGCCGACACCGGTTTCAGCTCCGGCCAGTCGCTTGCGACCATGGAGGCGGTTGCCGACGAGTTCATGCCGGTTGGCTTCACCTATTCCTGGGCCGGCCAGGCCTACGAGGAAAAGAAGGCCAGCGGTTCCTCGGCCATCATCTTCGTCTTTGCACTGGTGATGGTGTTTCTTATCCTCTCGGCACAGTATGAACAATGGTCGCTGCCGCTCGCCGTCATCACGGCCGTGCCCTTCGGCATCTTCGG
>JBATFE010000546.1:0-1920 GCA_049664445.1 Gammaproteobacteria bacterium | reverse complement strand
ATATGGTATTGCGTGATGCGATTACTGCGCTCGTTGACAAGTCAAAGGACTGGTCGGACGTTAAGAACGCGCAAGGTGAAACGGTCCCAAAGGGCGCTATCCGCTAGCCGGTACGGAGCTGACAGAGTTACAGCGGCTCGCGCTTAACAATCCCGAGCTGCTATTGCTCTGTGGGTTCATACAGTCGGACGGAAATCCGATTGATGGAAAGGAAAGATACAGTCACACGCAGGAAGCAGATCGCTATCGAGCGTGGCTAAAATTAGGAGATGAGTGATGGATTTCTTTTTGACACTACAGCAATTGATCGAAACGCATCCGCAGTACCCGAGTGTGAGCGATGATGATCTGAAAATATGGTGTGAGGCTGAAGGAACCGTAAACGTCGAGCGCGAGCGGGTAACGGCTGATGAGATTTACGCGGTTGTTGATCCGGTTGATTTTAACAAGATTGACGATCTGCAATGGTGGATTCCAAGAATCCTCCAAGACGGGCTAGATGTTAAATCACCAAATTCTGTTAAGACTGTTTTTGCCGATGCAATCAAAGAGCCAAGCAAAAGTGCATTTCTTGCGTTGACGGTCGAAGACGTTTCCAGGCTGGTGTCGGTCGGTCTCCCGTCAACCGTTACGATTGGCCAGATCGAGTATGCGCGGGTGTACGTTGCACCGCCAGGGAGTTAAGACATGACTGCGAGAATAGTGTGGGATGGAACTCCGTCAACTGTCATTACGACAACGGCAACGATCGCCACGACAGCGTGGAGCGCATCTGCGCAATCAACAACTTTTGACAATACCGGAGCGTCAGACAAGTGGCAATTGTTGCGATTCGTTATTGCTGTGACTTTTTCTGGAGCGCCTGCGGTTGGAAAGTCGATAGGGATCTATTGTTCTGATGTTGACGTGGATGGCACAAGCGGACATTCACTGACGCCAGCTAGTGGCACTACACAGAACAATGCTCGCTTGGTCACCATATCATCTCCGATTCGCACAGATACTTCTGTCCAATATCTGATAGCGAAATGCGCGTCGAGTGAAATCAAAAAAGGATTGTTCCAAATTCGAAACGATACAGGCCAGACAATTGCGTCTGGGCTAACAATGACGGTTGAAGGGATTTCCTCGGAAGACGTATAAATGGGTAATCTTTGGCTACCAGGAGAATCAGACTTTGCGCTCGCACTCCGCGAGCCGAATCTGCTGGTGCCTGGGAAAAAGCCGGTAGGGGATGTAGTATTAAATACTGCGCATCCAATAATTCGTCCAAGTGTAAACAGCAGCACAGTTGCATATTCTGTTGGTCTGCGAAGCCTGCTTTTATGCGGTCCAGGGATGCGGGAGTTGGTTCCAGGTGGTTATCTGGAAAAAGGATTCAATCTTGTTTCACAAGCTGGCGGCGCAACAGCGTATCTTGACGTTGGCTCTTCTGGTTATCTTTTAGACTGCACTGATTCAGGTGCGGTACTAGCGCCAATATCTGACGATTACTTGGCACAAGAAGCTGGTAGCAATATATGTGCGGCGACATTTTCTGTACTTATTGATTTCCCGCTTGAGCAATCTAGAAGCACTTTTGTTGGTTTGCCAGCCACAGAAATTGGTTATAACGGCACAACACTGACTTGTCATGGCGCAAACATTACACATGATCCAAGTACAGTTTCGTCAGGACCGCATAGGTATACGTTTGTTTTAGCGAAAAACTATACAACAGAGATTGTTAGATTTTTCCTTGACGGACAGCTTATTGGGTCAGCGTCGTCTAATGGCTATCCTTCTGGTCTGCTTCCGACATTTTTTAATGTGCGAAAAGACCTGAATAGAGACTATGGCGTTCGCGCATACGATGAATTTATGTGGGAAGGCTATGCGCTATCAGATGAGGCGGTTTTAGCACACGCACAGAATCCATAT
>JBATFE010000545.1:0-5266 GCA_049664445.1 Gammaproteobacteria bacterium | reverse complement strand
CGGCGACAGCGGGCTGCGCCCGCGGTTCGACTACGGCCGCTGCTGCTGGTGCGCCCTGTGCGTGGATATGTGCCCCGCCGGTTCGCTGCGCATGAGCAACGAGTACACCTGGATCACCAGCGACCCGACCGAGTTTCACTTCACCGCGGGCGTTGAACACACCACCTGGCAGGAGAACCCGCTGGGTTACCGCCGCGCGGTGGGTTACCACCTGTACCCGCCAAAACGCATCGAGATGGACATGCTGGCGCCGGATGAGAGCGTGCTGTCGTTTGATGAAGTGGTCACCGGCTACAGCGAGGAACAGGCAAGGCTGGAGGCCGACCGCTGCATCGAATGCGGCATCTGCGTCGCCACCTGCCCGGCGCACATGGACGTGCCGGATTACATCCGCAGCATTCGCGACGGCGACTACGAGCAGGGGCTGCAGCTGATGTACCGCACCAACCCCTTCCCCGCCACCTGCGGACGCATCTGCACGCGCCGCTGCGAGTCGGTGTGTCCGGTCGGCATCCAGGGCGAACCCATCGCCATCCGCTGGCTGAAACGCTTCATCGTCGACCAGATCGCGCCCCGGGACTATGCGCGCATTCTCGCTGACCAGAGCGGCGACAGCGGCCACCGCGTCGCCATCATCGGCGCCGGACCCGGCGGTCTGAGCGCCGCCTATTACCTGCGCAAGCAGGGCCACGCGGTGACCGTATTCGAGGCGCAGCAAATGGCCGGCGGCATGCTGCGCTACGGTGTGCCCAGCTACCGTCTGCCGGATGCGGACCTCGACAAGGACATCAACTACATTGTCTCGCTCGGTGTCGATATCCGCTACAACACGCGGGTCGGCAAGGACATCAGCTTCGAACAACTGCTGCAGGACTACGATGCGGCATTCCTGTCCACCGGCCTGTCGGTGCCCTCCAGCATGCGCATCCACGGCGAAGATCACCCGCGCGTGCTCTCCGGCCTGCAGGTGCTGGCCGATGTCGCCAGCGGCCGCGATCCGGGCGTTGGCCGCAAGGTCGCCATCATCGGTGGCGGCAATGTCGCCATGGATGCGGCGCGGGTCGCGCGGCGATTTGGCGCAGATGTCACCATCCTCTACCGCCGCCGCATCGCCGACATGCCGGCGGACGCTGAAGAAATACACGAAGCGCAGGAAGAAGGTTGCCACATCGTCACCCAGTCGATTCCGGTTGAGATCATCGCGGCAGACAATCCGCAACAGGTGTCTATCAAATGGGGCGAGGCCGAAATGGTGCAGGATCCGAAAGGTGGCCGGCCGCGCCCGGTACTGCAGGAAGACAGGATGCACGTCGAGACCTACGACAGCATCGTCTCCGCCATTGGCCAGGGCAGTGACCTCGACTTCATATCCAAGGAGATACAGGACCAGCTGGCCGTCGAGTGGGGGAAATTCACGCCGGGCGAATACCAGCACACTCAGCTGCAAAAGGTTTTCGTCGGCGGCGATGTTGCCAACCGTGTCGCCGATGCCATCAGCGCCATCGAGGACGGCCATCACGCCGCACGCGGCATTGAACGTTTTCTGAACCCGGATGCCTATACGACTACAGATGAAAAAGGTGAACTGACATGAATAGCGTTGATGAAATACTGGACTATGCCATTGACCAGGAACAGCAGGCCGCCGACTTCTATGCGGACCTCGCCGGGCGCGCCGAAAAGGCCGGCATGAAGGAGATCCTGCTGGATTTCTCCGCCGAGGAACAGCGCCACAAGGAACGGCTGCTGGCAGTGAAGGCGGGTGGCTATGAATTGACGCCGGAACAGGAGGTGCTGGATCTGAAGATCTCCGACTACCTGGTCGAGATCGATGCCAACCAGAACATCTCCTATCAGGATGCCCTGATCGTTGCCATGAAGCGCGAGCGCGCAGCCTTCCAGCTCTATTCCGACATGGCCGAACAGGTGCCGGAGGGCCACTTGAAGGAAGTCCTTGATGGACTCGCCAAGGAAGAAGCCAAGCACAAGCTGTTTTTTGAATCCGAATACGACGAACGCGTGCTGATGGACAACTAGCCGCCGAGACTGACCAGCAACCTCCTCGCCGCCGAAGCGAGAGCAGGATTACATTCGACTGCTTACCCCCTCTCCCGCCGGCGGGAAAAGCAACGCTTCTTTACAGGTTTTGTAAATACCCTGAAAGCGCCTGCTTAACTGCAGCACACGAACGGCAACCTGAGTCCCGAGGCAGACACGCTGCTGCAGTTTCGGCCTGACCGCGCAGCGGCTGCTACGCTACAATACCGGTCTGGCTTGCCGGGCACGAATCCACGGCATTGTGGTCTGATCGAGTCCCGGGCCCTGCAACTCGCGCGAACTGTGAGCCTTTGTCCATAACCAAAGGATGTCGTAATGACCAAACGTATGCTGCTTGTCCTGCTGGCGCTGGGTCTGGTGCTCGGTGCCATCTTTGGCTGGAAATACTACCAGGGGCAGAAAATGGCGGCACTGGCTAGCATGCCACCACCACCCGCCACCGTGGCCGCGGCCGAGGTGCAGACGGAGACCTGGCAGCCCTACCTGGCGGCCGTGGGGTCGCTGGTGGCCATTCAGGGCATTCTGGTGACCACCGAGGTGGCGGGAAAGGTCAGCGCGATCCACTTCGAGTCCGGCCAGCAGGTAGCGGCCGGAACCCTGCTGCTGGAGATCGATGACAGCGTCGAACAGGCCGAGCTCGAGGGCATTGTCGCCGAACGGCGCCTCGCGGAGCTGCAGTTCAAGCGGCGCGAGGATCTGCTGGATTCCAAGACCATTTCACGCTCCGATGTCGACGAGGCCGGGCTGCGACTGGAAAATGCCATTGCACAACTGGCAGCGAAGCGGGCCGTGATCGCGAAAAAACAAATCAGCGCACCCTTCAGTGGCTGGCTGGGCATCCGCCACGTAGACCTCGGCGAATACCTCCAGCCGGGCACCACCATCGTACCGCTGGAGGCGCTGCTGCCGATCTACGTCGACTATGCCCTGCCCGAACGGCATCTCGACCAGATCTCGGTGGGCCAGTCGATAGAGGTCGAGGTGCAGGCCTTTCCGGGCGAGGTCTTCACCGGCAGGATCTCAGCGCTCGATCCCGCGATCGATCCGGGTACCCGCAGCCTGCAGGTCCGCGCAACGCTGGAAAATCCGCAGGCGCGGCTGCGCCCCGGCATGTTCGCCGAGGTGCGCACGGTACTGCCGCAACGTCCGGGTGTGCTTACCCTGCCGCAGACGGCGATCACCTACAACCCCTACGGCGATTCCGTATTCGTGATCCAGGAGGGTGAATCCGGAGCCAGCGTGCAGCGCCGCCAGGTCGAGACCGGCGGGGTGCGCAATGGCCGTGTCGAGATTGTGCAGGGACTGCAGGCGGGGGAGCGCGTAGTGAGTGCGGGGCAGGTGAAGCTGCGCAATGAGCAGCCAGTGGTCGTCGACAACAGTATCGTGCTGGACACGCAGATCACGCGTCCATGAAGTTCACCGACCTGTTCATTCACCGGCCGGTACTGGCCAGTGTCGTCAGCCTGCTGATACTGGTGGTGGGGTTACGCTCCCTCGGCCAGCTGGAGGTGCGCCAGTACCCCGAGACCCGCGACACGGTGGTCACCGTGACCACCTACTACCCCGGTGCCAGCAGCGAGCTGGTAAAGGGTTTCATTACCACTCCGCTGCAACAGGCGATCGCGGAGGCGGACGGCATCGACTACCTGTCCTCGACCAGCAGCCAGGGCCGTTCTGTGATCGAGGCACGCATGGTACTCAACTACGACCCCAAGGCCGCCATCTCGGAGATCCAGGCCAAGGTCGCGAGTCAGCGCAATGTACTGCCCGCCGAGGCCGATGACCCGGTGATCGACGCGACCACCGGCGAGCGCACCGCCCTGATGTACATGGCCTTCTACAGCGAGGCCATGTCACCCTCGCAGATCACCGACTACCTGCTGCGCGTGGTGCAACCGAAGCTGCAGGCGGTGCCCGGCGTCGCCAAGGCCGAACTGATCGGCAACAAGACCTTCGCCATGCGTATCTGGCTGGATCCACAGCGCATGGCCGCACTCGGGGTGACGGCCGGCGAGGTGCAGCAGTTGCTACGCGATAATAACTACCTCGCCGGTATTGGTCAGACCAAGGGCGCGCAGGTCGCCATCGATCTCAGCGCCACCACTGATATCAGCCGCGAACAGGACTTCCAGGACCTGGTACTGCGTGACAGCGGCGATACGCTTATCCGCCTGCGCGATGTCGCCACCGCGGAGATGGGCGCGGCAGACTATGACAGCAGCACCTGGTTCAACGGCAAGACCGCCATCTTCATTGGCGTCAAGCAGGCACCCGGCGCCAACCCGTTGACCGTCGCTGGCCGGGTACATGCACTGCTGCCGGAATTGCGCGCGCAGCTGCCGTCGGGACTCGAGGCCGGCATCCCCTACGATGCCAGTGTCTTCATCGAGGACTCCATCCGCGAAGTGTTCACAACCCTCATCGAAGCGGTGCTGATCGTGCTGCTGGTGGTGTACCTGTCGCTGGGTTCGTTGCGCGCCGCGTTGATCCCGGCCGTCGCGGTACCGCTGTCGCTGGTCGGTGGCGTGTTCCTGATGTTGCTGATGGGCTTCTCCATCAACCTGCTGACGCTGCTGGCGCTGGTGCTGGCCATCGGCCTGGTGGTCGATGACGCCATCATCGTGGTCGAGAATGTGCATCGCCACATCGAACAGGGCGAGACACCACTGCAGGCCGCGCTTGACGGCGCACGCGAACTGGCCATGCCGATCATCTCCATGACCACCACGCTGGTTGCGGTGTATGCCCCGATCGGCTTCATGGGCGGGCTGGTCGGCACCCTGTTCACCGAGTTCGCCTTCACCCTCGCCGGTGCGGTACTGATATCGGGTGTAATCGCGTTGACGCTGTCGCCGATGCTGTCCTCGCGGGTGCTGAAGGCATCCAGCGGCGAGGGGCGCTTCGAACATGCCGTGGAGCATTTCTTCAACGGTCTGGCGGACCGTTACCGTCGGACACTGCGCAGTTCCCTCGATACCCTGCCGGTAACCCTGGTATTCGCTGCCGTGGTGCTGTTCAGTATTTACTTCATGTTCGTGACGGCACAGAGCGAACTGGCACCCGACGAGGACCAGAGCATCCTGTTCTTCCAGGCAACGGCGCCGCAAACAGCGACCATCGACTATAACGAGGCCTATATTCGCCAGGTCGTGGCGCTGTTCGAGAGCGTCCCGGAATTCGACAAGAGTTTCATCCTCGCCGGCTTCGG
>JBATFE010000544.1:0-2044 GCA_049664445.1 Gammaproteobacteria bacterium | reverse complement strand
CGATACACATAAAGACTCACCAGAAAAACAGCAAACACCAGCAGCACCGTGACGGCAATCAACTTCTGGAATACCTCTTTCAGCAACTCATCAATGGCCGCCAGTGGCCTTGCCGTACGTACAACCCAGATACCGTCACCGGTATCCAGGGGAACAGCAACATACAGCATGGAAGCCTTCACGGTATTGCTGAAACGGATAACCGAACCGGTGGAGCCATAAAATGCTTTCGACACTTCGGGTCGTTTTTTGTGATTATCCATTTGCAGCCAATTCGCGTCTGAATCACAAAGCACCACACCGTCGGCATTGATCAAGGTGACTCGCAGTGTCGAGTCGGTTTGTTTTGAGGCACTGCAAATCTCCGTCATGCCCGCGAGCGGAAAGCCGTTCTTCTCGATATCAAGGATAATCGTTCTGGCCGTCACCTCGAGAGCATTGCGCTGCTGGTCGACAAAGAAGGTTCGGAACCTGTCCGCGACGTACCAGGTGACCACCAGAAACGCGGCAAGCAGGATGGCAACGGACAGTACGTAATATAGCCAGAGGGAATACTTGCGAACATTTTTCCTCATCCGGCGTCCTTGAACCGGTAGCCCACACCCCGTACGGTCTGTATGTAGCGTCCATAGTCACCCAGTTTTTTCCGCAGACCGGCAACCTGTACGTCGATGGCACGTTCCGTTACCACATAGCCTTCGCCACGGATAGCGTCAACAATCTGGTAACGGGTATATACCCAGCCACGGTGGCAGGCGAGAAAGTGCAGCAAGCGGAAATCACCGGCCGTCAACTCCAGCGGTTTACCTGAAATTGTTGCGCGAAACTTTCCGGGTTCAAGCAACAGTTCATCAACCTGTATGACATCATCTTCACCCGGCAGCGGCTGGCTGACGCGCCGCAGGATGGTGCGTATCCGCGCCAGCAGGATTTTGGGACTAAACGGTTTGGACAGGTAATCATCAGCGCCCTGCTCCAGTCCGGCGATAATATCGGATTCCTCACCCTTTGCCGAAATGATAATGACCGGAATAGCCCGTGTTGCAGCATCTTTTTTCAGTCGTCGACAGACCTCCATGCCGTCTATGCCAGGTAACATCAAATCCAGCAACACCAGGTCCGGCGGATCGGCCTTGATGCTGGACAGCCCCACTTCCCCGGATTCATGCGCACAAACGATATAATCTTCCTTTTCAAGGTTGTAGCACACGAGGCGACGGATATCCTCCTCGTCTTCTATGATCGTGATCTTTGCGGCAGGCATGGGTCTGTTTCGGGCGCGGGACAGGGAGGGCAACAGGTGGACTGTAGCAAGATTCATTCAACCTATGAAGTCTGCTGCGGGAAAGTTAGATTTTGATTAGCGGTGGCGACTCAAACTACAGACAATAAAAAACCCCTGCAGGAGTATAGGCTGAATTAACGCTATTTTCCCTGAAACTCAAGCTTATCGAGCAATCACTCTCACTACTTTTCGGCTTGATCACACTGAAATATCACCAGCATCCGTCACATCGGCCTGCAGGCACCAGAGCCTGTGTCGGCAGACACCGGATCAATCCAAGGAAAGTGTTATCCGTAAATACTATGTTCCCGACATTGCTGTCGATCAGAATGAGATGGTCCGTGAACATGGAGGAATTAACGTACGCAAGACTAACGCAAATGTTACGCCGTTTTTACGGAGTTGTGAGGTCCTTTCCCTTCTGCCGAAGAGTTAGAACCCGACTTTGACAGCCAGACCCATTCGTCAAATATACGCGGCAAGGACCAGGACAAGTATAAACACTATAGTAAATACAAGAGCCTCCCAACGATATGTCGATCTTCTAAGAGCCATAGGACACCTCCTCATAATGGTCAGACTTCTATGCTGTTGTCTTTATGTATGATGCCAATGAAATATTAGAATCTGATTAGGAAAGGGTGTGACATTAAGTCGCACAGACCGTTAATCGATACTGAACCACCCCGCCTGGCCCGCGTCACCCGTCCCCACGCGCGAATCGCGGCGAGAAACTTTCGCATCCTGCTCACGCCCCTC
>JBATFE010000543.1:0-1809 GCA_049664445.1 Gammaproteobacteria bacterium | reverse complement strand
TCTGGGTATTGAGCTGCAACAACTTCCTCGGCTTGCGCCCAGAATGCCTTTGGACCAACCAAGTCCTTCTCTAGCGACGTAAGCCCAGACGCTTGTGCAATTTCCCTGAATCTTTCCTCAAATAGTGCTTCTACGCCGACATTGAGCCAGAATAAGGCCTCATCTCTCTGGCCCATCTCAAAATACATGATCGCGAGCGAGCGACACTGGTCCGACCATCTTGGCTCGGTCAAATCGCCTAGATCGAGCATCAATCGTTCGGAACTGGGGACAAATACGTGCATTAGGGCTGCCGGAGAGCCTTTCCGCTTCCACTCGATCTGGTTTCTATGCGTGGAGCTTATCGTCCATTCAACGTCCCCAATATCACGGGGAGCTGGTATCCATTGTCTCTCACCTTCGTGCTCCAAACGAAGTTGCCAAGCTACATCACGGAGTATATGAAAGGCTACCGAGAAGCATTTTGGCCACCCATCCACTGGGAGCTCTTCTTCATGCAAGCCTTGAAGGGATTCGGCAAAAGCATCGCAGTCAATTAGTGCCTCAAACTGCATTTCCAGATCCGTATAGCCGGCTTGCCACCGAGATGGGCCGGCCTCCTGGATAGCCCCATCCGAGTTGACGAAAGATCCGCTGCTAGGCATAAATGTAGGGGTGGCATCCATACGCACACTAATCCCTCGCCAATTGAACGTAAGTAATAAAGGGGAAAGATGGAGGACGAATGGGATGCGCGTCTTTATCGTCGTTCTAAGGGAAGTGTCAGCTAGTCCATCAAGGATCGCTAAGCACTTCTCCTTCTCTTCCAGGAACTCGCGTAACTTCTCGGAGTGATCTGGCACCGGTATTTTCTCGACTTCTCGACGATAGTTCTCAATGGCAGAGGGGTGGACCGAACTAAGCGGTCTGTTGTCAGACTCGCGATATATTTGTCCACGCACCGCTCGAACCATGAACGTAGCTGTGTTCATCGGGTTACCATGCTCGGCATCGATCAATGCCCGTAAGAATTTTTCAAAGTGTCCTTGTTGCGCCTGATCAACAACGAATGGTGTTGGTACTGCAAAGCGGTCGAACTTAAGGCAACCACTATAGAGAAAGTGAAGCACGCACAAGCGAGCCTTTTCGCTGCCAAGCCGTATGTGCCGGCGAACGCTGTCAAGTATCGATAGATAGTCTGCTTCTGAATGCTTGTGAAAGTCCCGTGCCGGATTGGACTCGGCAGGAAACATCTCTTCCAGACGTTTCAAGACTCGCAGCTTTTGAATGGTGTCCGTCATTTGGTGTTCTGTATCACATGCGGGATTACTTTATCAAACATAATAGTTGAATTAATGAGACTCCTTGTCTCTATATACGCTGAAAACCAAACTTCTTTATAGAAGCACTTGTTACAGTTAATCAATGATATTAGGTGTAGTCTTTCTCGTCATACTTGCCAGAAAAACGGGATACCGCGATTTAAGCACAATAACGCGCATTTCAAGCGGTCGCGAGCTAGCCAACATCCGGTTTCGGGAGAAAAAGTTTAAGGTCGGTTTTGGGTCGAAAGTCCCCGTATAGCTGAAATTACAGCCACTTGCTCCAGGAACGTCCTGTGTTGCGCAGATACTTGCCGTTCGCTGATGCATGAGCACCGGTTTGTTGCTGGGCCGGCAAGGGGTACTACCGGCCAACACCGGTCATCCGTGCCATATATGCTAATGTCCTGTTTGGAGACTTACAGACGTTAAGCAAATCGCCTGGGTCGCGGCTGGCAGTGACTTCACTGACCCAGATCCGACCACCATCCCGGCGTGACTTCCAGGC
>JBATFE010000542.1:0-2058 GCA_049664445.1 Gammaproteobacteria bacterium | reverse complement strand
TGTCACCGGCAATGACAGTACCTTGCAAGGTGGCAAGATCCTCCTCTAGGATTTTCATCCCCTGCTCAAGGGTTTCCGCAAAGCGCTCCTCTTCAAGCTTCAGGATTCGCTCTACGTGTGTCTGGCCATGTACCAGCTCCGGATAGGCTTCACCCATTGCCGCGACCAGTGGCGCAACCATTTTGTAGAAAAACAGCTCCTTCACGCCCAGCTGGTAACCATGGCGTACCGCACGACTGATGATGCGGCGCAGCACGTAACCGCGGCCTTCGTTGGATGGCAGTACACCGTCGACAATAAGAAAGGCGCAGGAACGAATATGATCCGCAAGCACCCGCAGGGAATTATTGCCGAGGTCGTCCGTTGCCGTGATGGTCGCGGCCGACTTGATCAGCTGCCGGAACAGATCGATATCGTAATTGCTGTGTACGCCCTGCATGACGGCCGCCAGTCGTTCCAGCCCCATGCCGGTATCAACCGAGGGTTTTGGCAAGGTATGCAGCTCACCTGCCGCATCGCGGTCATACTGCATAAAGACCAGGTTCCAGATCTCGACGTAGCGGTCACCGTCTTCATCCGGTGTCCCAGGCGGACCACCGGGAATATCAGGGCCATGGTCATAAAAGATTTCCGAGCAGGGACCGCAGGGACCCGTTTCCCCCATGGACCAGAAGTTATCCCTGGCACCGATCCGGCTGAAGTGCGCCGGGTTCACCTTGATTTCGTTCAGCCAGATATCGGCCGCCTCGTCGTCTTCATCAAACACCGTCACCCACAACTTCTCGGGTGACAGCTTCAATACACCCGTGAGGAATTCCCAGGCATAGCCGATGGCCTCGCGCTTGAAGTAATCGCCAAAACTGAAATTACCCAGCATTTCGAAGAAGGTGTGGTGGCGCGCGGTATAGCCAACGTTCTCGAGGTCATTGTGCTTGCCGCCGGCACGCACGCAGCGCTGACTGCTGGTGGCCCGCGGGCAGGCACGATGATCCTTGCCGAGAAACACGTCCTTGAACGGTACCATGCCGGCATTCACGAATAGCAGCGTCGGGTCATCGGCCGGCACCAGCGACGCGGACGCCACCACCTCGTGATCGTGCTCCTTGAAATAATCCAGAAAGGCCTGGCGAAGTTCTGCACTGCTGGTCATGATGGGTAGTTCTTCCGGGTTAATCGTAATGCCTGTAGCTGGTTGATATTCTCAAGCTTTTATTATTCAGGGATTGGCCATGGAATGGAACTCTTTTTATAGTCGGTGGATAGATTTGCCCCCTCTCCCGCTACTCGTCCTTAAACACCGCGTAAATCTGCTCGCTGGTAAAACCGCGCTGCTGCAGAAAGCGCATCTGCCGGTTGCGTTCCCTGAAGTCCCGTGGCGGCTCGGGGCCGAACTTTTTTTCGCGCACTTCCCGCACCCGCTCAAGCCATTGCTCGCTAACGGACTCCAGGCAGGTGCTGATCAGGTCATCATCGATACCCCGCTGCCGCAGTTCCGCGTGGATTTTTTGCGGGCCTGATCCTTTCTGGAAACGGGAATGAACGAAGGCCTCGGCAAAGCGGCTGTCGCTGAGCAGGCCATCTGCGATGAGGTCACGGACCGCGGCTTCGACAGAGTCTGCGTCGAAGCCGCGGGTAGTCAGTTTTCGGGTAAGCTCCAGTACACCGTGCTCTCGACGAGCAAGGTAGTCCATCGCTGTTTTGCGAATACAGGCAGGATCAGCAGCCTGCTCAGGCTTCAGCTTCGAGTTCCTCGCGGATTTCCTCTTCTGCCGCTACTACCCCTTTGGTTAACAGCTTGCCGCGCAGTTTGGCCTCGATCTCGTTTGCGATGTCCGGATTCTGCTTCAGGAATTCGCGCACATTATCCTTGCCCTGTCCGATGCGGTCACTGCCATAGCTGTACCAGGCGCCGGATTTCTCGACGAAACCATGTTCCACACCGAGGTCGATCAGCTCGGCCTCGCGGGAGATACCCTCGCCATAGAGGATCTGGAATTCCGCCTTTTTGAACGGCGGTGCCATCTTGTTCTTCACCACCTTGACGCGGGTCTCGTTACC
>JBATFE010000541.1:0-9789 GCA_049664445.1 Gammaproteobacteria bacterium | reverse complement strand
AGGCTGGCCCGCGGCGGTTCACGCTGCTCAGCAGCACACTCTGCAAGTAGCGGCAAGTGCAGCGGCGGCGGACTGGCCTGCAGGCCGCAACGCAGGTTGACCAGTTCAACAGCCGCGGCAAGACGATGGCCGTAGCGCTGTTCATGGGCCGCATGAAAGGCGGACGACGTTGCTGCCACCCCCTGCCAGGGCAGGTTCAGCGTATAGGACTGTCCCTGGTAGCGCAGATCCAGGCTGAAATCCGTTTCGATGTCGGCCGCCGCAACCCCATCGGCGATTAATTCCTGTGTGCCGACTGCAGCCAGTGCCTGTAATTTCCCGGTTAATGCGTCCCCGGCAAAATCGGCCAGTACACCGGCAAGCGTTCGCGATAATTGCCGGCTGCGTGGCGCGGCCAGCATACCCAGCGCCGACAGCACACCGGCATGTACAGGTACCAGCGCCCGGCGCATACCCAGTGCCTCGGCCAGCGCACAGACATGCAGGCCACCGGCACCGCCAAACGACACCAGTCTGTAGGGGCGCGGATCAATGCCGCGCTGTACCGAAATGACACGCAGCGCCTGTGCCATGTGCTCGTTGGCGAGCGTGATAATGCCCTGTGCAGCCGCCTCTAGACTGATCTGCAGCTGCTCCGCAATGGCCGTCACTGCCATTGTTGCGGCCTCCACGTCCAGCGACATGGCGCCACCCAGAAACGCCTGCGGCTGCAAGCGTCCCAGCACCAGGTTGGCATCGGTCACTGTTGCTGACGTGCCGCCCTGTCCGTAACAGGCCGGGCCCGGCACGGCACCCGCCGATTCAGGACCGACCTGCAGCAAGCCGCCACTGTCGATGCTGGCAATCGAGCCACCCCCTGCGCCGATGGTATGCATATCCACCATCGGTACCGCCACGGGCCAGGGACCAATATGACCTTCCGAGGTCAGGGTGATATCGCCATCAATCAGGGCGACATCCGTTGAGGTACCGCCCATATCAAAGGTCAAAAATTGCGACTGCTGTGTCTGCTGGCCGATAAAACGCGCACCCATCAAGCCACCCGCCGGGCCGGAAAGCAGCAACTGCACCGCCTTCTCGCCGGCCCTTGCCGCACTCACGGTGCCGCCCGAACTCTGCATGACAGCAACCGGTGCCGGCGCCAGCGCCTTGTTCAGACGCGCGAGGTAGCCGGCAACCAGCGGGCCGATCCAGGCATTCAGCCAGGTGGCAATGCCGCGTTCATATTCCCTGTATTCCGGCAATACCTGTGAAGACCGTGACACGAACAGTTCTTCCGGCAACCAGCGCTCGATGGCACGCTCATCACTGTCATCGATGAACGAGAACAGCAGATTGATAGCAATGGCCTCGGGCTGAAGCACCCGCACCGCCTGCAGCAGGGTCTCCCGGTCAGCCGCAGTTAGCTTGCTGATACGCTGCCCGTCGGCAGCGATGCGCGCATTGACCTCGATGCAATGCTCGCGCGGCACTGGCGGCGGCTGCGGTTGTGGCTGCAGCTGGTAGAGTTCCCGGCGTGCCTGCCGGCCAATCGTCAACACATCACCGAGGCCATGGTTGCTGACATACAGCGTGCGCACACCCTTGCGTTCCAGTACCGCATTGGTCGCCACGGTCGATCCATGCACCACCTGCAGACCTGGCATTGACACGCCCAGCTCGCGGATGCCCTGCAGGATGGCCTGCTCCGGTGCCTGTGGCGTCGACAGCACCTTGTGGATACGCAAGTGCTGGCCGTCGAAAAACACGAAGTCGGTAAAGGTGCCGCCGGTATCGATGCCGAGCCACGCGCACTGTTCTGTAGTATCAGGACTATTCATTGTTTAGTGCAGCAGGCTGCCGTACTATCATATCTTCCTGCCGGCTTGTAATCACGGCCACAAACGCAATAATAGCCCCCATGTCGAATCAAGCCCTGGTTCATATCGAGCACCTGACGCGTTATTACAGCAAGACCTGTGCGGTCAGCGATGTCAGCTTTGATCTCGCCAAGGGTGAGGTACTGGGCTTCCTGGGACCCAATGGCGCGGGCAAATCCAGCACCATGCAGATGATCACCGGCAATCTTGCGCCGAATGCCGGTCAAATCTGTATCGCCGGTATTGACCTGCTCGACCAGCCGAAGCGCGCCAAGCAGGCGATCGGCTATCTGCCCGAGCAACCGCCGGTCTACCGGGAACTGACCGTCGATGAATACCTGCACTATTGCGCCAGGCTGAACCGCATCCCCCGCGGCAGCATCACCGTCGCGCTGGACACTGCGAAACAGCGCTGCGGCCTGGGGGACGTCGGGCGGCGCCTGATCGGCAACCTGTCGAAGGGTTATCAACAGCGTGTCGGTATTGCACAAGCCATCATTCATAACCCGGCGGTGGTCGTCCTCGATGAACCGACGGTTGGTCTCGACCCGATTCAGATCCGCGAGATACGGGCGCTGATCTGCGAGCTCGGCAGGGAGCACGGTATTATCCTGTCGACACACATCCTGCCGGAAGTACAGGCCACCTGTAACCGCGTGCAAATCATTCATCACGGCAAACTGGTGTTCGCGGATTCCACCGCCGGCATGGAGCAACGCATGAACGCAAGCTCTCTGCTGGTGGCATTCAACAATACGCCGGACATCGGCAGCCTGCAGCAGGTTAACGGCGTCGACCGTGCCGAGCTACTTGCTGACGGCCGCATTCGCATCCACTACAGCGACACGGATCCATCCGAGGCGCTGGCCGAGCAGTCGGTCACGCATCACTGGCGCCTGCATGAACTGGCACCCGAACGGCGCACGCTGGAACAGATATTCATTGAACTCACCTGCAGCGATACACACCTGCACGAGGACGCCGCCTGATGATATTCACCATCGCGGCACGCGAATTACGCAGCCTGTTCCTGTCGCCGCTGGCCTGGAGCATCCTGGCCGTGACCCTGTTTATCCTCGCTTACCTGTTCCTGTCCCAGATAGAGGCCTACATTAGCCTGCAACCGCGGCTGGCCGCCCTGGAGGGCGCACCGGGTGTCGCGGATATCGTGGTGGCACCGCTGCTCGCCGATGCCGCGGTGGTACTGCTGCTGATCACACCACTGGTGACCATGCGTGTCCTCAGCGAGGAACGCCGCAGCCGCACCCTCAGCCTGCTGCTCTCGGCACCGGTGTCGATGACTGAAATCGTGGTTGGTAAATACCTCGGGGTGCTGTCCTTCTTCATTATCCTGCTGGGACTGCTGGCACTGATGCCACTGTCGCTGCTGGCCGGCACCGAGCTGGACCTCGGCAAGCTGGCCGCCGGCATGCTCGGCCTGATCCTGGTGGTCGCGTCCTTCGCGGCCATCGGCGTGTACATGTCATCATTGACCGAACAACCCGTCGTTGCGGCTGTCACCACCTTTGGCCTGCTGCTGCTGTTGTGGATCATTGACTGGGCGGGTAATGGCCAGATGGATGGCGCCAATGCACTCGCCTACCTGTCGATGCTGCGCCACTACGAACCGCTGTTGAAGGGTCTGTTTAACAGCACGGATGTTGCCTATTACCTGCTGATTATCGTTCTGTTTGTCGGTTTCAGCATCCGTCGACTGGATGCGACCCGGCTGCAACCCTGAGTCTTTATGAAAGTTACCCGCCGTTCGCGTCTGCTGCTGCGCCTGCAAAGCCTGATCTTCACAGTCTTGTTCATTGCCATCATCGGCATGCTGGCGTGGCTGAGCACACAATACGTCTACCAGGCAGACTGGACCCGTGGCGCACGCAACACCATATCCGATGGCAGCCGCAGACTGCTGGAGGGGATGGAGCAGCCGGTCCAGATCACGGCCTTTGTACGCGAGGATGAACTCACCCGCAGCCAGATCAGGGACCTGATCGGTACTTACCAGCGCTTCAAGGAAGACATTACGCTGGAGTTCATCAACCCGGATCTGGCACCGGAACGCATTCGCGAACTCGGCATCGCCAGCGGCGGCGAAATCGTCATTCGTTACCGGGAGCGCAGTGAAAAGATTCAGACTCTCAGCGAGCAGCAGCTGACCAACGCCCTGTTGCGACTCACGCGACAGGATGAGCGCTGGATTGTTTTCCTCAGCGGCCATGGCGAACGCGGCTCCAGCGGGGAAACCAATCACGGCATGGGCGAATTCAGCCAGGAACTTGAACGCAAGGGCCTCAATGTGCAGTCCATCAACCTGGTGGAGTCGGAAATCCCGTCCAACACCAACCTGCTGGTACTGGCAAGTCCGCAGTCCGCACTGCTGCCCGGCGAGATGCACAAGCTGCAGTCCTATATTGAAACAGGCGGCAACCTGTTATGGCTGGCCGAGCCGGATTCACCGCGCGGACTGGAGCCGCTCTCCGAACAGCTCGGCATTCATTTCCTGCCGGGCACGGTGGTCGATGCGACTACCCAAATGTTCGGTATCGAAAATCCGACATTCGTGGTGATAACCGGCTATCCACGCCATGACATCAGTCGCGAAATGACGACCGTCACGGTGTTCCCGGAGGCCGCCGCACTGGAAATCAATGACAGTGCCGCCTGGAACGTCATGCCGCTGCTTACCACGCTGGAACACTCGTGGACAGAGACCGGTGAAATCGAGGGCGAAATAAGCTTTGACAGTGGCAATGATGAGCGTGCCGGGCCACTCGATATCGGTGTGGTGCTGACACGCACGGTTGCCAGCGAGGATGTTGCTGATGACGCCAGTGTCCCGGAGCAACGTATTGTCGTCATCGGTGACGGGGATTTTCTTTCCAACACCTACCTCGGTAATCCCGGCAATCTCGATCTTGGATTAAACATTGTCCGCTGGCTGAGCCACGACGATGCCACCATCGAGATACGCGTCAAGTCAGCACCCGACACCTCCCTGGTACTGGGCAGGGTCGCGCAGGGCGTGATTGCCATCGGCTTCCTCATCGGCATACCGCTGTTACTGCTGCTGCTCGGGATTGGCATCTGGTTACGGCGCCGGCAGCGTTAAACGATGAGCACCAGAACCCTGCTTAACCTGATTCTGGCCTGTGTCGCCCTGCTCCTCGGGCTGGTGATTTTTTACCTGCCCGGTCTTGGCGAGGAACCCGTCGCAGCGCCTATCAGCGACCTGTCTGCGGACAGCATCAGCAGCATCCGGGTAACCAGAAAAGAGCGCATGCCACTGACGTTCACGAAAACCGCAAGCGGCTGGCAGTTGCTGCAGGAACAGGCACTCCCCGCCAGCGAGTTTCAATTACGCTCGCTGCTCGGCATACCGGGTACCCGGCCCGCGCGCAGCTATCCGGTCAGCGCCCTGGACCTCGGCAGCGCCGGCCTTGAGCCGCCACAGGCAACACTGTTGCTGGATGACACCCTCATCATTATCGGTAATTCCGAACCACTGGAACGCAAACGTTATATCCGCCTCGACGACACCGTTTACCTGGTCAATGACATCTACCAGCACCTCATCAATGCCGACTGGACAAACTTTATCGAGCGTCGACTGCTGCCGGAGAATGCCGCGTTGCATGCCATTGAGCTACCCGGCCTGAACCTGACATTGAGTGACGACCGTCAATGGCAACTGTCGCCGGCAACGTCTGACGAAAATGCCGCAGCCATTCAGGCCCTTGTTGCGCAGTGGCAAGCCGCCAATGCAACCTACATACGTCGTTATGACGGCAGCGCAACGCCCGCCTCGATTACACTGACATTTTCCGATGAGACGCAAAGCATCACCCTTTACATAAACGAGCAGCCAGCGGAACTTGTGCTTGCCAGACCCGACTGGGGACTGCAGTACCATTTTCCCGCGAACATGAGAAAAACGCTGCTGGGCCTGGCAGCGCCGGAATCAGCCATCGAAGCCGTCACTGAGCCGCTGCTACTGGACGGTACTGCCCCTCACACACCCTGAAGACCGTGCATCCCTGCGGTGCGACACCATGCCTGAACTCCCGGAAGTAGAGACCACCCGCCGCGGCATTGCCCCCCATATCAGCGGACAACGTGTCAGCCGTGTCATTGTGCGCAACCCGGACCTGCGCTGGCCGGTCTCAAAACGGCTGGAAAAAGAACTGACCGGCCAGATCATCCGCAGCGTCAGTCGTCGTGCCAAGTACCTGCTACTGGATACCGACGCCGGTACCGCCATCCTGCACCTTGGCATGTCCGGGAGCCTGAGAATCATTGCGCCTGCCGAACCGCCGCGCAAGCATGACCATGTCGATATCTGCTTCGGTGATAAAGCGTTGCGTTTCACCGACCCGCGGCGCTTCGGCAGCCTGCACTGGACGCGCCGGCCAGCCATGCAACACCGTCTCATCAAGCCGCTGGGTTGCGAACCACTCGATGCGGGGTTCAGCGGCGACTACCTGTACCTGCGCTCGCGCAATCGCACCGTTGCCGTCAAGCAATTCATCATGAACAGCCACATCGTGGTTGGCATCGGCAATATCTACGCCAGCGAGGCCCTGTACATGGCCGGCATTCACCCAAAACGTGCCGCCGGTAACGTCAGCCGGAATAAATACCGGCTGCTGGCCGAGGTCATACAGGAAGTACTCAATGACGCCATTGCTCAGGGTGGCACCACGTTAAGGGACTTTGTCAATGGCAATGGCAAACCGGGGTATTTCGGCCAGCATTTGAACGTCTACGGCAAAGCCGGCGCGCCCTGCATCAGCTGTCGTGTACCCATCAGGGAAATACGCCAGGGCCAGCGATCGACCTTTTACTGCCCGAAGTGCCAGCGATAATTTGCGGCACTGGCAGTAACTCCAGTCACACAGCTGTACGGCATGGTGACCGTGGATCGCGTATCTTTGCTACTGTCTGATTCCATCGAGATAGAATTCGAAGAAACTCAGGACTGAATCCACGCCCAGAATAGCAAATGAATTCTTCGACCGGTCCATTTGCCGGGATCTGAAGTTTATCGTACCCTGATTTGTTTTCAGGTTTCCGGATATTGCACAATTACTCGCCATCACCACCTTGCCACCGGTCACATCGACAGTACCGGCACCGAATACCTTGCAGGTCGATTTAGAGGCAGAGATTCCACCGCCAGACGATACCTTGTCATAGTCACGGGCGGGTACCCAGCAGTCAATATCAAAAATGCCGTTCACGCTGTCACTTGACCCATTCAGTATTTGGCAAATAAATGAAAGCAGTCATCAGGATGTTCAAACAGATCGCGAACGTCATAGTCAATTACCTGACACACAAAATATTCAGACAGTATAAATGGCAATCATCTGTCGGAGAAGCGCACCGTCCGGCCAGTACCGAAAACGTTCTGCTTGCATGCACAGCACACCAACAATAATAACTCGATATGTTAGTTTATTATTGATTACTTGATTTATGTCTATCTTTCCAGCGATTATGTACTAGTCTTAAAAACAATACACGATACTGTTAAACTGTACGTCGTCAGCAACAAGACAGGCTCCATTATTCATCTGGAGAGATACAAAATTCCCGACATGCCAATAATAAATCACGGCGTTCTTGTAAGACAAAACAGCATGCGTGTGAGTTTCAGCCACACTCTGCAGGCCTATACTTTTCGCGAGAGGTAGGAAAATGGACTCGATACTTGGCACAACGGTTTTGGCAATCTCACAAACGCTTGGCATTGGCACAATGGAAACCTACCTGCTGATTGGCGTGGTACTGCTATTCACCGTTTATAAAATTATCGACCTGGCGTAAACGGATAGACGCTACTCATTGAAACCGGCGTTGCCGGTCATGGTTTGTCTTGCACTTTAATAGACATGCGCACTTACCCGGCAGTTGCACATCGCGGGCTACTTCACCCTGAACAATCCGACCCGTGCATCACCTGTACCGCGCGGGTCACTGGCAGGGATCACCCGGCCAGTTTGCCGGTTCCAGAAAATCGCCTGCATGTTACCGTAACCTGAATCCAGCGGTTTTAACTCATGGCCGCGTGCGCGCAAATCCTGCTGCAGTTCTGCAGCAAACGCACCGGGCTCGAATTGCACGACATCCGGCAGGTACTGGTGATGATAGCGAGGCAGGCTGACCCAGGATTCGGGGTCATTACCGTCAGCGAGATCCAGTATCCCCAGCAGTACCATGGTGATGATGCGACTGCCGCCCGGGGTTCCCAGTATCGCCACCCCCGCCTCGCTTTCGACAAAGGTCGGCGACATGCTGGAGAGCGGACGCTTGCCGGGTTCGATTGCATTCGCATCAGCCCCGACCAGGCCATAGACATTGGGCACGCCCGGCTTGGCGGAGAAATCATCCATTTCGTCGTTTAACAAGACACCGGTCCCCGGGGGGACCACGCAGGCACCAAACGGATAATTGATACTCAGGGTCGCTGCCACCCGGTTGCCGGCCTGATCGATTATGGAAAAATGCGTTGTGTCCAGCCCTTCGGTTTCCATGGTCTTGCCGTTGAGTGTCGTGCTCGGCGTTGCCTGTTGCAGCCGGATCGTTGCCCCTGATTGCCGGGCATGGGCACGACTTGTGAGATGCGCTACCGGGACATCCACAAAATCACTGTCACCGAGGAACTCGGCACGGTCACGGTAGGCACGGCGCATGGCCTCAATGACGAGGTGCGTGCGTGTCGCCTCATCAAGCGTTTGCAGTGGAAAGTCAGCCAGCATATTCAACATGGAGACCAGCGCGACGCCACCTGAAGAAGGCGGTGCTGCTGAGGTTATGCGCAAGCCGTGATACTCGCCACGGACAGGTTCGCGCTCCACGACGCGGTACTCCGCCAGGTCCTGCAGCGACCAGATACCACCCGCTGCGCGCACCCCCTCAACCAGCTGATGTGCACGCTCACCCCGGTAAAATCCGGCATTCCCGGAGCGCGCAATGGCAATCAGGGTATTAGCCAGATCCTGTTGCACAATGCGCTGGCCAATTGCAGGTACCTTGTCACGGTGCAGAAAAATATCGGCGGCTGCCCTGTCATCCTGCAAGGCGGCAAGGCGGAATTGCGCCATCTTCCGGTAGATCGCATCGACGCTGAATCCTTCGCGTGCCAGGCGGATGGCCGGCGCAAGACTGCGATGCAAGGGCAGGCGTCCGTAACGGCTTGAGATATGCACCAGCGCAGCCGGCACACCCGGGATGCCGGCCGCCAGCGCACCGTCCACAGAAAGACCCGGCACGACATTGCCGTCATCGTCCAGGTACATATTCCGATGCGCCGCCAGCGGTGCTTTTTCGCGTCCATCAACCATCACTTCAAAGCCGTCACGTTCCCGGTGCAGCAGCCAGAAACCACCGCCACCGATACCGGAACTGTACGGTTCCACCACGGCCAGTGCAGCGCTGACAGCAACCGCTGCATCGAAGGCATTGCCACCAATGGCAAAAATATCCATCCCTGCCTGTGTCGCCAGTGGATGCGCAGTGGCAAGCCCGGCAACCGGTGGACCCGCGGCAAACGGCGCCGGGGATAAAACGCTGCACGCAAGCAGCAAAAAGGCTCCTGAGTGGAGCCTTCCGGAAAGCAACCATGCCATGACGTTCATTCTGCCTTCTTACCCGTCAGCTTTTCATACTTGAGCAACAAGTCTTCACGGCTCTCCACACGATGCGGATTTATCGGGATACATTCAACCGGACACACCTCGACACACTGCGAGGTTTCAAAGTGTCCAACACATTCCGTGCACAAGTCTGGATTGATCTCGTAGATCTCTTCGCCCTGGTAGATCGCATCATTCGGGCATTCCGGTTCACACACATCACAGTTGATGCATTCATCGGTAATCATTAAGGCCATGAGGTGATCCTGCCAGAAGTGTTCGCGTAC
>JBATFE010000540.1:0-3649 GCA_049664445.1 Gammaproteobacteria bacterium | reverse complement strand
GAGAAGCGGCTGGCGGAACGCTTCCGCCAGCCGCAACCAGCGTCTACTACTTGATGTCGATGCTGGCGCTGCCCTTCATCTTCTCGATGTATTGCTGCAACTGCTGGTTGGCCAGCAGCATCTTGATGCGGTCCTTGACGTCGTCATAGGGTGGTGGCGTGCTTTCGCGGGTGTCGTCGAGGATGATGACATGCCAGCCAAACTGTGTCTGAACCGGTGTCTTGGTATAGGCGCCTTTCTCCAGTGCCGCGGCGGCGTCGGAAAACGGCTTCACCATCTGGTCCGCACCGAACCAGCCAAGCTCGCCGCCGCTGGGGCCTGAGGGGCCGGTCGATTTTTCCCTGGCGAGTTCCGAGAAGTCACTGCCGCTGTCAAGCAGCTCGATAACCCCGTTCGCTGTTTCCTCGTCAGCCACGAGGATATGACGGGCGTTGTATTCCTTGCCGGCGACGCCTATCTGCTCGTCGTAGAGGGCCCTGGCGGCCTCGTCCGAGACGGGATTGTTGGCCATGAAATCCTTGATGGCGGCACCGGCGAGTGCAGTGCGCGTTTGCTGGTCGAGTGCCGCGATGACACTCGGTTGCGTATTCAGGCCCTTGTTGACGGCATCCTGGCGCATTAATTCAAGCGAGATCATCTCATTCAGGACGGCCTCTTCGGAGTTAGCCTGCTCGTTACCGCCCTGCGCCTTGCGCTGACTGGCATAGACGTCGAGCACGTCCTGGGTGATCGGGCTGTTATTGACGGTGGCAACGACGATGCCCTGGACAACCGGCGCGGCAGTGGTTGCCATATTTCCGGAGTCTGTGCGGTTGCCTGACTGCATCTGGTCACAGCCGCTGACGGCTGCCAGTGATGCGATGAGTACTAGGGTATGACGATAGTTCATTGAGTTGTCCTTGTCGGGTTGGAAATTACGATTCTTGTGGCGTTCTGGCCTGGATACTGAGGGCGTGGATTTCATTGTGCATGATATCACCGACTGCATCATAGACCAGTCGATGCCGCTGAATGAGCGTTTTGTTTTCAAATACAGGCGATACGATAGTGACGATAAAATGACCGCCGCCACTGGCGGCGCCGGCATGACCGGCATGCCTGGCACTTTCGTCGGTGATCTCGAGTTCCACGGGTTGCAATGCGCGCGTCAGGCGTTCGCGCAGCATCGCTGTACGGTCATTTGTCATTTCAGGGTAATACCTTTTTAAAGGGTTTAACGGTGACCTGTGCGTAAACACCGGCGCTGATGTAGGGGTCGGCGTCCGCCCACGATTGTGCCTCGTCCAGCGAGTGAAATTCGGCAACCACCAGGCTGCCGCTGAAACCCGCGTCACCGGGGTCGCTGCTGTCGATGGCAGGATGCGGACCCGCGAGCAGCAGCTGGCCCTGTCGCTGTAATGCATGCAGCCGTTCGAGGTGGGCCGGACGTGCCGCCAGCCGCTGTTCAAGCGTGCCCGGCCTGTCCTCGCTGATAATGGCATACAGCATTACCTGGCTTCCTCGTCGGTTTCCTTGTCGACTTCCATGTAGCGGCTTAGATAGAAGGCCTGTCCGAACACGAATACCAGCGTCAGGCCCATCATGCCAAACAGCTTGAAGTTTACCCAGGTCTCTTCACTGAAGGTGAAAGCGACATACAGGTTGATCACACCCATGAACACAAAAAACACAATCCATGCCCAGTTGAGCCGTTGCCAGACCGGTTGCGGCGCGCTGATGGCGTGTCCCATCATGCGTTCAACCAGTGGCTTTTCGCCGATAAACCGGCTGCCGAGGAAGGTGACACCAAACAACCAGTTCACCACGGTCGGTTTCCACTTGATAAATACCGGATCGCGCAGCAGCAGGGTGAGGCCGCCAAACAGGACCAGTATCCCCAGCGTGACGAGGTGCATCTTTTCGAATTTGCGGTTCTTTAGCCAGAACAGGCCGGTTTGTACAAACGCGGCGGCGATGGCCACGGCAGTGGCCACATAGATGTCGTACATCTTGTAGGCGACGAAAAACAGGATGATCGGAAACAGGTCGAAAAGAAACTTCATTGCTGGGCTTGTCCGCGATTTTCAGGAGGTTTGCAGGCCGGTCCTTGCTCAAAGGAGGCGAATAATAGTCTTTTTGACGGTCAGGTGAAAGCCGCTTTACCAGCGCCATTCCTGAAAAAAGCGCTTGCAAGGCGCTCCCACGCCACGCGCTGCATCTGCAGGAGCGGATCGTATCCGCGACGGGATCAATGCAATGAACGTTTAACCGGCCATTCGCGGTGGTATTTTTCCATCACCCTGCGGACTTGGGGCGGGTAGTCCAGGGCGTCCATTTGCTCCATCCCCTCGCTGAAAAAACGGCTTGCCTCTTCCGGCAGCAGGTTACTCAACGTGGCAAAGGCCGTCTCCATCAGGTCGGTGTCATGGCTGCGCGTGGCGACGATACTGTAGTTGAGCAGCAACACCCGCCAGGGACGCCCGGGATTCATTTTTTCCAGGTCCTGGCTGATAACGCTGGAAACGGCAGCAATGATTTCTGCCATAACACCACTGAGTTTGCCCAGTTCCACCGGCTCGCGGCTGCTGTTGGCAACCAGTGCCAGTGCATTCGCCACCGGCTCCAGTGTTTCGATCCGGCCACCGTGGCGGGCAATCCAGAGGGCCATATTGATGGCCAGGCTGGCCAGTCGCGGCTGTAGATCGTTCAGCTGGCGTTGACTGGTCGCCGCAGAGAGGGTCTCGTGTAACTGCAGCGCATAATCACCAATTCCGGTGATATCGGTGCTACTGGAATCGCCGCCGGATTGCATGTCGCTCTCAACCCGGGTCATGACATCGGTCAGCTGCTGCAGTGCCAGTGCCAGCTCGGCATCGGCTTCTGACTGTGAGGCAGATGCCGCGTCGTGCTGTTGGCAGGCCGCGAGTATTGCGTTGCTGTCGGAGAGGATTATGGCAAGCGCTCCCGTGGGTATTTGCATCATGAATTGCCCGGTAAATAATCAGGGTGCTGCTGGCGCGGCGATGACCCTGTTGCGACGCTGTCAGCGGGATGTTGTCAGCACATTATAAAGCAGTGTCCTGTAGAATGTAGTGCATGACACTTCACTACGATCTGCACAGCCACTCGATTGCTTCCGACGGTACCCAGAGCCCGGTCGAGCTGGTGTCCGCTGCGCACGACGCCGGTGTGGATGTGCTGGCACTGACCGACCATGACACGCTGGACGGGCTGGATGCCGCCGCCCGCACTGCCCGGGCGCTGGGGATGCAGCTGGTGCCGGGTGTGGAAATATCGGTTAGCTGGCAGTCGCAGACCATTCATGTGCTCGGCCTGGGTGTCGATCCCGGCTGTGAGACATTGCAGTCGGGGCTTGCCGGTCTGCGCGAGTTTCGTCACTGGCGTGCCGAGGAAATCGGCCGGCGTCTGGCCAGGGCAGGCATCAGCGGCTGCTATACGGGTGCGCGTGCCCTTGCCAGGGGCAATATCGTCGGAAGGACGCATTTTGCCCAGCACCTGGTCGCGGCCGGCCATGCCCGCTCGGTACGCGAGGTGTTCAAGCGTTTCCTGGTGAATAACAAGCCCGGTTACGTCACCGGTCAGTGGACCAGCCTCGAGGCGGCGCTCGAATGGATTCATAGCGCCGGCGGTATCGCGGTGATCGCTCACC
>JBATFE010000539.1:0-9507 GCA_049664445.1 Gammaproteobacteria bacterium | reverse complement strand
GAATAAGGGTTGTGATAAAGGTGGTTACGCCAACAATGCCGTCCACGCGGCGCACTTTCCAGGCGTGTACCATCGACTTGAAATCGATCAGCCCGAACACCGCGCTCATGACGATGGCAGCGAGCACGGCCTTGGGCAGGTGGTACAGGTAATCTGTGAAGAACAATATCACCAGCAGGACGCCAAGAGCGCTCACGACCGCGTAGAAACCCGTCCTCGCACCGACCCGCGCGGCTACCGCCGAACGCGAGAAGGAGCCACTCACGACATACGACTGGAAGAAACTGCCCACGATATTGGCCAGACCCTGTCCGATCAGTTCCTGATTGGGGTCGAGTTTTTCGCGGGTCTTCGCCGCCAGCGCACGGGAGATCGACGTCGCCTCCATGAAGCCGATCATGGCCATGATGAACGCCACCGGTAACAGGGTGGTGATGATACCAAGATCCAGGATTGGCACACTGAAACCGGGCAGACCACTGGGGATGGTGCCGACCACGGCGCCGCCGCCTGACAGTTTAAACTGGTCGCCGGTGTAACCAGACCAGCGCCACACGGTGGTGAAGGGGCTGATGTCTTCAGCCACCACATAACTTGCCTGTCCGTTACCCAGTAACTTCGGCACCAGCGCGATGCTGAAGGTCTCGACCCGATCACGATAGAGGCTGTGCTTGAGACTGCTTTCCTCACCCTCGAGGCGCAGTATATTCGCCTGCAGGGTGTAGGCCTTGCGGTCAGTGGCGCCGAGCTGTGCGAGCTGGTCGTTGATGGCTTTCTGTTTGGTTTTGACCGCCTTCAGCCGTGCCTCCTCGCCCATCAGTTTTTCAAACTTGGCGCGTACCGATGCGTCGGTGACCTGCTGCGGTGCAATGGTGACGACTTTCTCGAAGTCCAGGGCGGAGCTGATCAGGGTGGCGGCGACCACCACGATCAACACCCCGGGCAGCTTGGGGAAGCGCGCTCGCAACATATGCAATACCGCCAACGTGCCCAGGCCGAACAGCAGCGTTGGGGCGTGCAGCAGCGGGAACTGAGCTACCACCTGCCACAGGTCAGCGAGAAAAATATCCGAACGCGGCATTGGAACACCCAGGAAACTGTTCAACAGCGACAGGCCGATAATCAGCGCCGCGGCGTTGGTAAAACCCAGAATGACAGGGTGCGAGGCCAGGTTGATCAGTACGCCCATTCGGAACAGGCCCAAAGCCAGGCGCAGTACACCGACCAGCAGCGCCAATAGCAGGGATAACTGGATAAACTCATCGGTGCCGCGGCTGGCCAGCGGCTCGATTGCCGCCGCAGACATCAGTGACAGCATCGCCACCGGACCTGTGTGCAGGAAGCGCGAGGCGCCCCACAGGGAGGCCACGATCACCGGCAGAAACGAGGCGTACAGACCGTACACCACGGGCAGGCCCGCCAGCGATGCATAGGCCATACTCTGCGGAACGAGGATCATTGTAATCGTGATGCCGGCGATGAGGTCCGCGCGCAGGTTTTCAGCGCTGGGTGGGAACCATCTGAGGAAAGGAAAGACTTTTGTTAACACACCTGCATTATAAACAAATTAACACCCGAAAAGGCCGGCAAGCACTAGCTTACTGCCGCTGTGCCGGCCTCGCTGAAAACAGCCGCGAGCGGGGCTCAGGCGACGGAGCTGCTGGGACGGTTCTGATCGGCTGCGGGGTGAGCCGCCTCGCGACCAGCCTGGGCGTGCGTCGTCACCACCACGACCGGAACCGGCAGCGAGTTCTGATTCCGGGTACCGCTCAGGTAGCTGCGACCCAGGTAGCCGGTGTCCTTGCAGGCCAGGAAGGCAATCTCCGTATGGCTGCGCAGGTAGCGCTTCAGTCCGGGAATGGGTTGTTCGCTGCTGAGCAGCTCTAGTTTCATGTCGACGCCGGCGGCCTCGAGGGCCTCCTGGTGCGGCTCGAGCAGGGCGCGCGCGCAGTTCTCGGATTCGAAGGTCAATATCGTCAGTTCGTGCTGTACGCGGGCGCAGGTCTGGATGACATAGTCCATGACCTCCGGCGGCAGCTCGTTGCCCAGGTAGAGCGCAATGCGACGCGCGGTGCTGCCCTTGCGCTTCGCGACCGGTTCGGCTACTGCCGGCACTTGTGTGATTTCGCCAGACGCCTGTGCCAGGATCCGTGTTTTCTCGCGCTGCGTCAGGTATTCACCGGCGTGGGCATAGGCCAGGGCGTCCAGCATCTGTTTCAGGTTTTCACTCAGTTTTTTCATCATCGGCTCCTTTTATCAAGTATGCTTGAAACAATGCAGTGATCGTGCCAACTCTATTAATATAATTATTTCAATAAGTTGGCTATTTGCCCATGCATCCGGTTGTTTCACAATGTAACGCCGGCTCCGAAAAGCCGTATTGCTACACTGTTACACTGTTGTAATATGCAACACCACAAACCAGCCGGGGAAGCACCACCCTGCCATGACCAGCCTGCGCAGTAAAATCCTGACCTCCTACGGGCTCTCTAAGGCCGCCTTGGTGATTTTCGTTGCCGTGGTCATTGCCGACCTGCACTACCTGCAGACGCATATTGCGGAGGGCGAGGCGGTCAACGACCTTTACGTGGCCACCCAGGAAATTCACCGCAACGAAAAGAATCTTTTCCTCTACCACGACCCTGGTGTCCTGAACCTGCTCAAAATGCAGGTGGAGAAGGCAAAGAACGCCCTGACTGCCGGCGAGCGCGCCTTCACGGCCATTGCCGGCCCGGAGGAAATGCGCCTCATTGGCGCAGCGCTGCAGAAATACAGCGAGCAGCTTGACGCCTACACGTTGCTGCCCAGGGCAGAGCGTGCCGCCAGCCAGGAAGATATCCGCGCCATAGGCCACCAGCTTTCGCACCTGACCCAGGATCTCAATCAACGCCAGCGCGAAATCCTCACCAATACCGCGCGTATGGCGGCGCAGATGCTGATGCTTGCCTCCGTCACTGTGATCATGATCGGACTGATCAGTGCCTTTTTCATGGTGAGGCGTGTCGTGCGCCCGCTGCGGCAGCTCGAGAAGCAGCTCGACCGGCTTGCCGAGGGCGAGGCGCAGGCACTGACGCTGCCGTCCAACGACAAGGAAATCGCCTCTTTCGTGTTTCACTTCAATACCATGCTCGAACAGCTGCGCAACCAGCAGAACCAGCTGCGTCGCAACGAGCGGGCCGCCGCGCTTGGCGTGCTGGTGTCCGGCGTGGCCCATGAGCTGAACAATCCGCTGTCGAATATCTCAACATCGGTGCAGTTATTGCTGGAGGAGCACGGCAGCACGCGCGAGGACCAGTGCAAGCAGTGGCTGTCCCACATTGACAGCGAGACAGAACGCGCGCGCCGCATCGTCCGGCGCCTGCTCGATACTGTGCGCCAGCCCACACAGCACATGCAGCTGCTGGGGGCCGCGAGCCTTGTACGGTCTGCAGTGCTGCTGATTCACCGTCTGCAGCCACACGATATTTTACTGCACATCGAGAATATCTCCGAGAGCATGCTGTTGGTGGACCGCGATCGCATGCAGCAGGTGTTCATCAACCTGATCAGGAATGCCACCCAGGCCGGCGCGAAAAATATCTGGATCACCGGCAGGGAGACCACCTGGCAGGAATCGAAACCGGTCAATACCAACTGTCTAGCCGGTGATACTACAGGTATCGCCCAGTTCACTCATGTCATGCTGATGCAGGTCGACGATGACGGTCCCGGCATCTCGCCGGAGAATCTGCCGAAACTTTTCGATCCCTTCTTTACCACCCAGACCGGCGGGGAAGGCACGGGACTGGGTCTGTACCTGGTGGAAGAGATTATCAATGAACACCAGGGCTGTATTGCGGTCGACAACCGGCCCGAAGGTGGCGCCCGATTCACGATCTGGCTACCACTGCAAGGATAGGCGGTACGCTAACAGGAGGAAGCATGAGCAACGAAAAACCCCATATCCTGCTCATCGACGATGAACCCATTGCGCTCTCAAACCTGAGTCACGTCCTGGAACGCGAGGGCTACACCGTGACCGCCTGCAAGGACGGCGAAAGCGGGCTGGCCGAAATGCAGAGCGCGGAATTCGATCTGGTGCTCACCGACCTGCGCATGCCCGGCATCGATGGCATGGACGTGCTGCGCCACATCCGCGAGTCCACGCATGAAGTGCCGGTCATTATGATCACCGGGCATGCCACGCTGGACTCCGCGGTCGATGCCATGAAAGCCGGCGCCTACCACTACATCGCCAAACCGTTCCGCCTCGACGAGGCGCGCCAGGTGGTGCGCTCGGCGCTGGAACTGAGCCGCATCAAGCGCGAAAACAGCCAGCTCAGGGAACGCATCGAGGACATGACCAGTCATGCCTCCATCATCACCCAGGACCTGGGCATGCAGCGCCTGCTGGAGACCGCGCGACAGATCGCCGGTACCGACACCAGCGTGGTGATCCACGGTGAGTCCGGCACCGGCAAGGAGCTGCTGGCGCGCTTCATCCACCAGCACAGCCAGCGTGCCGACGGCCCCTTCGTGGCGTTCAACTGCGGCGCCCTGCACGAGGAAATCGCTGCCAGCGAATTGTTCGGTCACGAGAAGGGTGCGTTCACCGGTGCCAGCGCCACCAAGGTCGGACTGTTCGAGGCCGCGCAGGACGGCACGCTGTTCCTGGACGAGGTCGCGGAAATGCCCCTGCTCTTGCAGGTCAAGCTGTTGCGCGTGCTGCAGGAGCGCGAACTCATGCGGGTCGGCTCGACCCAGCCCATCAACATCAACGTGCGCGTCATCGCCGCCAGCAACCGCGACCTCAAAGCCGCGGTCGAGGAAGGCCAGATGCGCAATGACCTGTACTTTCGCCTCAACGTCGTCACCCTCACCCTGCCCACCCTGCGCGAGCGGCGCGACGACATTCCGATGCTGGCGTATTATTTCCTGCGCAAGTTCTCCACCATGATGGGGCGCCATGTCGAGGAAATCAGCACCGAGGCCATGCAGCGGCTGGTCGACTACGATTACCCCGGCAACATCCGTGAACTTTCCAACTTCATCGAGCGTGGCGTTGCGCTGACGCAAGGCAATATGCTGGATATCCAGCATCTGCCTCAGAATCTCGGTTCCATCAGTGTGCGCATATACAAGCCTGAAATGGCCGCCACACCGGCCACGCTCAAGGAACAGGAAACCGAACATATCCTGCAGGCACTGAAAGTGGCGGAAGGCAACCGTACACAGGCCGCCAAACTCCTCGGCATCGACCGCGTGTCACTGTGGCGCAAGCTGAAGAAGCTGGGGATCGATTCAGATTCAGGGAGCTGAGCCGTAGCGAGGGTTGTTACGGTCAATGGCGAGAGCCGTTCACGGGTGCGAATGGCGTTGACTCGGGACTTCCTGGCATGTCCAGACACGAGGATTTCCGCATCGCTGTGTTTCGTGTCCTGAATGCACCGTCTGGGAACCAGGACAAGCCGCAGTCACCTCCTGACTGCCCGTTTGCCGGTGACGCGTCGGACCTGCATTTGTTCATTTTTCGCGGACTGGGTGCATAGTGTTGCGGTCTTCCCGGGCGGTTTCGGTCTCATGCGCGGGTCTGGTGATGTAAGTGTTCATATACTCACTTGTGCTGCCGCAGGTTTGACTGCGCCCGGCAGCGCAATGGCCAGGTTGCTTCGGGGTGGTTAGGTTGGTTTTTCAGTGAAACAGGGTTTTATACTTCCTACACTTGGCCCTGCTGCAAGAGGAGGTCGAATGCCTGCACGCCGGTGATATCGATGCCGGCAAGGTGTACTGCGCGACTATATCAACGCGACGATCGGGTTTGAGGAACTGTCCCGGGTCTTTGATAAATCGGGCAAGAGTCTCATGCATCTGTTCGGGCAATAAGGGAATCCCCAGGCGCGCAACCTGTTTGCGGTGATCCGTTACCTGCAGGAGCAGTAGGGCATACACCTGGAAGTCAAAGCTCGGAAAGTGGCCTAAGGGGTGCTGTGTGGAAGCGTTTAAACGGCAATTTTTTCGAGTATTTTGAAGGATTTTCTGAGCATGGTATTTATTGCGTGTAGCAAGGCAGATAACATCGATACCATGATAGGTAGATTGATGCTGGCATGGTATCAGCAATCCAGATACCGGCTATTCCATTTCAAGAACCAGAGGCCCGAATTTTGCGGCTCTACAGAATCAGAGATACTTCACCGGATCCATGTACTGATGGAGTACTCGTATAATCACGATGCCGCGAGCCTGTTTTTTGTAGTACAGAATATGGCTTTCGTAAGGGAAGCTGAGGAGCCCTTCAAAGAGTGTTTCGCGTGCTGTTCCAATGTCTGGATTTTCAGCAAGTAGTTGCGCACGCGTTTCCAGGCCGTCAAGGTAGGTATTGGCCTGAGAGACGCCCCACTCCTGAACGGTATAGTCGATGATACCTTCAAGGTCACGTTCCGCTTTGTCCGTAAATTGGTAGCTAGGGCTACGCGTTGCCACGGCTTAGCCCAGAGTTAACCAGCTACCCGTTTTCGCATTTTGCCGATGACGGATTTGCCATCACTGACTTTTCCGGCCTGCAAGTCGGCGATACCTTCCTCGATGGACTGCTTCAGATGCGCCTCTTTCAGCGCCTCAAGCTGCGCATATTCATTTGCTGAGATCACCACGGCAATGGGTTTGCCATTACGGTTGATGCCAACAGGACCGTGTTGTGCGTTGATCAGCACCTCACCGAATTCGCGCTTGGCGTCACTGGCGTTGAGTATTTTCATGTCGCACCTTTATTGATTAAATTAATCAAGTTGACTAAATTTTAGTCTTTACAACATGCCATGTCCAGCGACTGCTGACTGCGGCGGGTCGGCATCAAAGATTGAATGCTTCACGATCCCGCAAACTGGCGCAGACTCTCGAGAAACACAGTAACGCAAGGACGCGGATCATGCCCCACGTGGTGACCAGGATGGCCACCCGGGACGAGGATGCTGGTCGTTACCAGCGTCACCGTCCAGAGCAGACACTTCTCTATCGGATCGTCGACGAGTATTACCCGGCATTCACGGCCCATCTGGCGGAGCAGGGCAGGGAGCTGCCGGGCTATGTACAACGTGAATTCGAGGACTACCTCCAATGCGGCCGGTTGGAACACGGCTTTTTACGGGTGCGCTGCGAGTCGTGCCACGCTGAGCATATGGTGGTCTTCAGTTGCACCAACAGTAGGCGCTTTAGGCGAACGTAGGGGGTTTTGCCCAAGCTGCAGGGCGCGGCGCATGGCCGAGAGTGCGGCGCTGTTGGTCGACGAGGTATTGCCAGAGCAGCCGATTCGCGAGTGGGTGTTGAGCTTCCCGTTTCCATTGCGCTTTTTGTTTGTTCGCCAGCCGGCCCGAGATCAGGGGGCGTGTGCTGGGCATCGTCTATCGCGCCATTGCCACGCACCTGGTCAAGAAAGCAGGCTGTAGCCAAGACACGGCCAGGACGGGTGCAGTCACCTTCATCCAGCGATTTGGTTCGGCACTGAACCTCAACATCCATTTTCATATGCTGTTCCCCGATGGAGTGTATGTCGATTGTCCCAATGGAGCAGCCCGGTTCCGTTGTGCCAAGGCGCCGACAAGCGCCGAACTCACCCAACTGGCGCACACCGTCGCCCACCGTGTTGGCCGCTTTCTGGAATGCCAGGGTCTGCTGGAAAGAGATATGGAGAACAGCTATTTGGCCTCGGATGCGGTGGACGATGATCCGATGACGCCACTACTGGGGCATTCCATCACTTACCGCATTGCGGCCGGCCCACAGGCGGGGCGCAAAGTATTCACCCTGCAAACCCTGCCGGCCAGTGACGAGCTGTTTGATGATGGGGTAGGCAAGGTGGCAGGGTTATCGCTGCACGCCGGGATGGCGACCAGGGCCGATGAACGTAAGAAGCTCGAACACCTGTGCCGCTACATCAGCAGACCGGCAGTGTCGGATAAGCGCTTGTCGCTCACATCGAATGGCAACATTCGCTACCAGCTCAAGACGCCGTACCGGGACGGCACCACGCATGTGATCTTTGAGCCGCTGGATTTCATTGCTCTGCTGGCGGCTCTGGTGCCGAAGCCCAGAGTTAATCTAACACGCTTCCACGGCGTGTTTGCACCTAACAGCCGGCACCGGGCGTTGGTGACGCCGGCAAAGCGGGGCAGAGGCAACAAGGCCTGGGTGGCCGATGAACAGACAACAGCCGCCGAACGGCGAGCGTCGATGAGCTGGGCACAGCGACTCAAGCGTGTTTTCAACATCGATATCGAGACATGCAGTGAATGCGGTGGCGCCATGAAAGTCATCGCCTGCATCGAGGACCCGGAGGTGATCAAGCAGATCCTCGATCATCTGAAGCACAAAGCCGATACCGGCGGGCCCAGGGCGCTACCCGAAAGCCGGGCGCCACCAGTTGGACTGCCCCATGGGCTGTTTTACTGACGAGCCCGAAAATCAACGGTTCCAACGAGGATGCTGCGCTCACATCACTGCGGCAGGGATTCGCCGTGCGGGTAGTCGGAAATGGAGCCCCTTGGGGGCGGAGGGTGGATGGGCGGGGGATCAAATCAGGCGGAGCTGCTGTAATTGCATATACTGAAATTACCGTTAGATGTTGACGTGAACACAGTAGAGCAAACTCTTTATCGCAGGCTATCTTTAATATGATGGTGTTGTAGCCATCCAATCATCATTACACGGGGAATCGCGGGCAGGGGAGGAGAACCTTATGCCTGATATTTACGAACGCACAAATAATACCCAACCCCAAACCCCAGTAGGAAAATGTAAGCTCATCGGACAAAAACCACCGCTAAAACCCAAAGAAGTCTGGTCAATACGGGTACGGCTCCAGATCAATGAGAAACCAAGAGATCTGGCTCTGTTTAATCTGGCTATCGATAGCAAGCTTCGTAGCTGTGATCTGGTGGCCTTACGTGTTAGTGATATTACCGTAGCAGACAGTGTCAGAGAGCGTGCAGTAATCGTACAGCAAAAAACTGGTCGTCCTGTTCAATTTGAATTGACTGAACAAACCCGTGCATCTGTGGATGCCTGGATTGTGCAGCGGGAATTGCGCTCTGGGGACTATTTATTTCCGAGCCGTGTTCATACCTGTCCGCATCTATCTACACGCCAGTATGCTCGTATCGTTAAGCAATGGGTGGAGAGCATAGGTCTTGATCCGCACAAATACGGGACTCATTCGCTTCGGCGAACAAAAGCAGCTTTGATCTACAAGAAGACAGGAAACCTACGAGCCGTTCAGCTTCTGCTCGGTCATACCAAACTGGAAAGTACCGTGCGCTACCTTGGAATTGAGGTCGATGATGCCTTGCAGATATCTGAACGGGTAGAGCTATAAGTGATTGGTGGCGGCAGTACCTGGAGTGCTGTCGCCACGGTTTACTGATTCAGCGAATGTCGTATATGGAGCAGATCAGACATTCAGAAGATACCCATTATCGTTCTTATGGCGGGACGCTGTATTACCTAGTACGGCCACAACTTGCCGTTCCCGGG
>JBATFE010000538.1:0-3137 GCA_049664445.1 Gammaproteobacteria bacterium | reverse complement strand
GTGCCGCCTGCAACGCAGCACGTGCCGCGACCAGCAGGATCGCGTCATCGGCCTGGCGCTGCTGACGCGCCCGGGTCTGCTGCTGTGCCTCATGCGAGGCCAGCGCGTGTTCGACGCGCATGCGCGTCTCGGCATTTTCACTATGCATACGCTGCCGTGCCTCGCGCCAGGCCGTCCGCAGCAACGCCCTGGCCTCGGTCTCTGCATTCACCCGGATAGCCGCACACTTTTCATCACGGTGCTGTATCACCACATCCAGCAGGTGTCTGACCTTGTTATCGAGGCCACTACTCATTCGAGCACCCCGAGCTGTTGCCGCAAGCGCTTTGCAAGATCCGGCAGCGCCGCCTGGCCACGCACATCGGGCACCACGACCACGGCAGGCGTTACCCGCGACAGCAGCCGGTCCAGTTCCGCCACCGGAAGTTGTCCGGCAAGGTCGGCGCCGAGCAGCACCAGCGGCGCATCCGTACAGGCCTGCTCGATTTGCGCAAGGAGTTCCGCCGTGTCCGGCACCTGCACGCGCAGACCCGCGAGCCGGTAACCGGCCGCACTCACGGCATCACCCATATAGACTGGTTCACTCACAACAGGGCGCCTACAAAATCCGGTTGAGGATCAGAATGGAAACGATCAGGCCGTAGATGGCGATACCTTCCGCCAGACCGATCATGATCAGTGTTCGTCCCAGCAGTTCCGGTTTCTCTGCGAGTGCACCGATGGCAGCACTGCCGACGCTGGCAACCGCGATGCCGGCACCCAGTGATGACAGGCCCGTAGCCAGTGCGGCACCGACAAAACCCCATGCAATAGCACCATCAGGCAACGCCGCGGTCGTCGCTTCTGTGGCTGCCGCCGCGGGTATCCACCACAGCAGCAGCGTGGCAGCCAGACCGATGACGGCCGCTATAGCCAGCGGAACAAAGGTGACTTGTATACGTGCAAACATAATATTTACTCCCTGATAGCGATGGCATATTCCGGCATGGACAACGGACGAAAGGTACGGCCGCTGCCGCGCAGAAAACGGATAAAGAATTCGAACAGCACCAGGCGCGTGGTCTGGATGGTGACCACCAGCCCTTCCAGCAGGATCACAATGACATTACCCAGCAGCATGATCAGCAGGCCGGCTACGAGGCTTCCCGTTGACTCCGCCATGATGGTAAAGGCCAGTGACAGGCCGCCATGCGCCAGTGCAAAGGCACCGACACGTACAAACGAAATACTGTTGATCAGTAATTGCATCAGCTGTTCGACCAGGCTGCCGAGTGCGGCCAGCGTCTTTGCCAGCGCTTTGTCAGGCGTACCGTCAAGGCTGCCGGCAAGATACCAGCCAAGGCCAAAACCGGTAACGCCCAGGCTTACCGGTATGAACAGCGCCGCCAGCAAGGACAGATACATCACCAGTACTGCGGCATCCACCATCAGCCAGTGGCGCAATTCACCGCGCCACCAGGATTCCAGTGCATTCAGCAACAGGCCAAGCAACAGTACCAGCACGCCAACAACCAGCGGGATGGCCAGTACCGCCAGTGGCTGTTCTATCGGATGTACCCACAGGGCCGGGATCACATCCTCTCGTCCAAAGACACTGCCAAACACGACACCGAACAGCATCGATGCAGCACCGTTGGCAACCAGTATGCGCAGTAGCGGCCAGCGCTGCCGTAGCAACAGGCCGGCGAGCAGCAGCACGAAGCCCTGGCCGACATCGCCGAACATATAACCGAACAACAGCGGCACCAGCAAGGCCACCAGGCGGCTCGGATCAGCCTCATCACCGGACGGCGTACCCAGCATCCTGGCAAACAGTTCAAACGGCCGCGCCCACCACGGGTTCTGCAACACCATGGGGGGACGCAACCCCTCGGGGGGTGGCGGATAGTGCACGATGGCATGGGCACCCACATCAGTCAGTGCCCGCGGCAGGTACTCGCCATCAAGATCACTGGTCCAGCCGCTTACCCAGGCAAAATTGTCCGATACCGGCAATGCGGTAACATGCGTCAGGAACCATTCCAGGCGTCTGACATCCCCCAGCGCCTCGGCGAGTTGATATGATCCGGCCATGGCATCGAGTTGCCGGCGCAGGCGGGTGTTTTCGTGATGGATACGCTGCAGGCGCCGGCGCACCTGGCCCAGAGCAGCCTCACGCTGGCCATGCAGCCACGCTGGGAGGGTCAACATGCGGCCTTTCTGGGCCGCGATTTCGTTGCGGAAATCCTCGATGTCCGCAGGTAACCCCGCCGCCAGCAGGTACTCATGTTGTTTCGAACAGCATTGGCAGTACAGCAGGCTACCCGGCACCGTCTGCAGCCGGTATGCCGGCGGCATCACGAACAGGCGCACGGCCAGCAATGGTCCGGCAGCCGACAGCAGGGAGTAATCCATCTCGCCCTCGACATCGATGCCGAGCAGGTCTTCAACCTGCAGCAACTCCGAACGTTCGGCCTGGCGCGATTCGATATGCTTTACCAGCGGCCCGGCCGCGGCCACCCATTGCCGCAAGTGCAGCAGTGCTGTCTCGAGTATCTGTGCCGGCATGCCTGACAACGTGGCAGGCTGCAGGTCGTCGCGCTGCCAGTACTGCTGATAGCGCTGTTCCAGGTGATGGAATTCCGCCATCTGCTGCTGCAGGTCCGGCAGGTTGACCGGGACATTGCGTTCGCTGTGTATTTCCAGCTCGACACTGCCCGTCCGCGCCAGCGTTTCGACCACCCCGGCCAGTTCCTCACGCGGCGTCAGCAACTCGAACCAGCGAGCACGGGCCGGGCGCAGGTTCATGCCACCTGCTCCATATTGGTCGCGAACAACTGTCGTACCAGCAGGTCACCGCGAAGACGCGCCAGTTCCAGCGCGGTCAGTGCCAGGGAGCTGAACACCGCGGCAGGTTGAAAGCTGTAGCGCCGGAAGGCGCTGACCAGCTGCACATGCAGTGCTTCACAACGGGTCTTAACACTGTCGCAGCTATCAGCCTGTAGTACCCGCAGGTAGTAGTGCAATGCATTACCGAGTGCTTCCAGACCCTGGTTTTGCCGTGCCGTCCCGGGCCACAGCGTCTGCCAGTGTGACAACCAGGCATCCGGCAACGACTCACCCGCCTGTGATGCCGTTAAAAAGATATTGCAGTCGGA
>JBATFE010000537.1:0-1613 GCA_049664445.1 Gammaproteobacteria bacterium | reverse complement strand
GCGATGATGGCGATCATGGTGGCGACGAAGGTGAACGGCATGTTCTTGATCAGTCCGCCCATCTTGTACATGAGGCGCTCGTTGGTGCGCACTATGACACCGGCGATGGCGAGAAACAGGATGCCCTTGAAGAGGAAGTGGTTCACCGTCAGGTACAGCGCGGCCACCCAGCCGAGGTGGCTCATGAGTGCGATGCCGGTGACGATGTAGCCGAGCTGCCCCATGCTGGAGTAGGCCAGCAGTCGCTTGACATCTTCCTGGAACACCGCCATCAGCGCGCCGAAGGTCGCGGTAAGCATGCCGATCCAGCCGAGCACGTAGGCCGGGTCGAGGCCGATGTCGGAGCGCACGCCGAGCTGCGCCGCGACCAGCAGCAGGCCGAAGATAGCGGCCTTGCTGACCACGGCGGAGAGCAGCGCGCTGAAGTCATCGTCCGCTTCCCCGTAGGCGCCCGGTACCCAGATGTGCACGCCAAGCGCGCCGGTCTTGATGATGAAACCGGCCGCCAGCAGGCTGAACACCAGATCCACGGTATCACCCGTGCCCCCGAGGGCGGCCAGCTCAATACTGCCGGTCGCTGCATAGGCGAGCGCGAAACCTGCAAGGATGCAGTAGGCTGCAGCGAGCGAGAACAGCAGATAGGTCAGTGAGGGTTTTACGCCGTTGCGGCCAAGGGTGATCAGCAGGTAGGAACTCAGTGTCATCAGTTCCCAGCTGAAGAAGAAGGCCAGGCTGGTGTGCGCGCGCAGCAGTGTCGCCAGGGACAGCAGCAGGATCGCCAGCAGCGGGTAGAAGCCCTTGCGGGCATCGCCCCGGTACTGGGTCGCGAGGCTCACCAGTACACCGCCAGCGACGAGGATGAAGCCAAAGATGCGGTTCAGGCCTTCGAGATCCAGCGTCAGCCAGGCGCCGCCCGCAGCCACCATCAGCAGCATCAGCAGGCTCTTCAGACGGCCCGGCAGCAGGCCGTCCAGCAGCCACAACACGGCACCGGCCAGCAGCGGCAGGAACATCGCCAGGGTGTCGCTCTCGAGTTGCACGGCCATGGCATAGCCGCTGGCAAACAGCAGTATTGTGGTCACGGCAACGGGCGCCAGTTTCCAGCGGCTGATGCGCTCGGGTGCATCGGTTTTCCGGGCCTGCAGGGCCTGTGTAAACCAGCGGAACAGGTAGGCGGCTTCCAGCAGCGAGCCCAGCAACACCACGGCAATCCAGCCGTACAGGCCACCCGTGGCGAGTTCCATCATCAGCAGCCACTTGGCCCAGAAGCCGGGGAAGGGTGGCAGGCCAACCAGCGCGGCCAGCAGGATGCCGAACACCACTAACAGCAGTGGCCGCCCGGCGAGTACCGACCAGTCTCTCGTCGTCTTGTGATTGACCAGGTCCGCCAGCCAGAACAGCCCGGCCTTGGCGAGCAGGTGGTTGATGAACAGCCCGCCAACGATCAGCGCCAGTGGTGCCTCGACACCGAGCTGTGCCGTTGCGGCCAGTGCCAGTGTCAGCAGCCCCATCTGGCCGATGGAGGAATAGCCGAGAAGACGTTTGGCGTTGTCCTGCTTCAGGCCGATCAGGTTGGAGACCAGGAAGGTTGCACCGCCGACCACGGCGATGCT
>JBATFE010000536.1:0-20095 GCA_049664445.1 Gammaproteobacteria bacterium | reverse complement strand
CGGTTTCTGAACGACCGGCATCCTCGGGGGAAAACTCGACATCATCGGTATACTGCCGTGCCCGTTTTACCGCGCGTACCGCCTGCTCAATCACCTGTTGCGGCTCCATGCGCAACTTCATCTTCATGTGTATGGGCGAGGTGGCTATGAAGGTGTGGATACGTGCCGAGGCGGCCGGCTTCAAGGCCTCGCCGGCGCGGTCAATATCCTTGTCCAGTGCGCGCGCAAGCCCGCATACCGTGCTCTTCGAGACCGCCCTGGCAACCGCCTGGACGGCTGCGAAATCACCCGGACTGGCAATCGGGAAACCGGCCTCAATAACATCCACACGCATACGTTCCAGCGCCCTGGCTATACGCACCTTCTCGTCTCGCGTCATTGAGGCACCTGGACTCTGCTCGCCATCACGCAGGGTGGTATCAAAAATTATTAATTTTTCCTGGCTGCTCATGATTCAACTCCGTCGCGGACAGCGGCTGCTAGCCGCTGGCCACCGTTACTCAGTATCGTCTGAATCCAGCATAGCAAACCCGCCGCTTGCAGGCTGCTGGATCGAATAGTTTTGAAGTGCGTTTCACCTCGCCAGGCATGTAATTATCTGCCCGAAGGCAGCAGGCGCAGAAGGGGCAACAGCAGAAGATGACCTGCCGGGGGGGCGGTCGCTGGAGATACACGAACAGTGTGCGTGTGATGACTCATGGATCAAGACTATAGAGCAAATATCGCCGGATTTCCAATCCCGCGATGTCACCACGCTATTCGTCGCGTTTTCTCGCCATGCGCCGGCTGCGGACACCCACCAGTGTGTAAACAATCCCGAAGATTGCGTAGATCATAAAACCGGAAAACAGCACCTTGGGCGGGTCGATGGACGCAAAGACATAGACCATCACCACAATCAGGATGGCCACAAAGGGTACCCGGTTCTTGAAGTTGATTTCCTTGAAACTGTGATAGCGAATATTGCTGACCATCAACAAACCCATGGAAATCGTCAGCAGGAAAGCGATATAGACGAGGCTCTCGCCCTGCCAACCTGTATCGGTTGCTGCCCAGACCATGCCGGCCAGAACACCGGCAGCGGAAGGACTCGGCAAGCCCCTGAAATAGCTCTTCTCTGCGGTTGCCACCTGGGAGTTGAATCGTGCCAGTCGCAGGGCAGCACTGGCGGTATAGATAAAGGCGGCAAGCCAGCCAAGTTTTGCCCAACCGACACTGAGCATGCTTTTCAGTGACCATTCATACACGACCAGCGCCGGCGCCAGACCGAAACAGACCATGTCCGAGAGGCTGTCGTATTGCACACCGAATTCGCTCTGGGTGTTTGTCAGGCGGGCAATACGCCCATCCAGGCCATCCAGCACCATGGCAATAAATATCGCAATGGCAGCTGCTTCAAAACGTTCGTCCATGGAAGCCACAATCGCATAAAAGCCCGAAAACATGGCCGCGGTGGTGATCATATTGGGCAACAGATAAATCCCGCGACGGGATTTCACCTGATTGGCTTGCTGATCGACAGGCTTGGTATCCGGCATGCTCAGGCATGCACCAGCTTGGCGATGATGTCAGAACCGCTATGTACCGTATCACCTTCCGCGATGACCGGCCGGCAGTTTTCCGGCAAATAGACTTCAACCCGACCACCGAGGTGTACGAAGCCGCAGCGTTTGCCCTGCCCGATGCGTTCGCCGATGCGGATGTAACAGCGCGGTTCATTTTTCAGCGGCCCCCGTGTCATGACCATGACGATATCGTCACCCTCATCCGACTGCAACCAGACGCCGTGTGGTATGTTGCTGTCTTTCTGGACAGACGGCGTTTCGAGCACCTTGCCCTCTATAGGACTGCGCGTTGTAAATACGCCGTAGGGCGGCATTTGAATCACCACGCGGACACTCTGCCGGGGCAAGTAGGGATCAGGTACGGTGCTGATAGATGTGATCTTACCGTCCGCCGGACTGACAACCGCCAGTGGCTGCGACGGTATTTCGCGCTCCGGGTCACGAAACAGCATCAGAACCAGCAGCACAATCATCCAGAAAACCAGTGATTGCGGCAGGCCGACAAAATGCAGGACCAGCACAGCAGCCAGGACTGCCGCCGCCGCCGGAACCATACCCTCGCGTGCAATCATGGCTTTCGACTCATGAGCTTACTATCACTTTTTCCAAGTCAGCATGCTATGAGAAATGGCAATTTCAGTTGACGTTCTTGTCGACAATCTTGCCTTCGTTTATCCAGGACATCATGCCGCGCAGCCTGGCACCCACCGTCTCAATGGGGTGTTCGCGTCCAATGCGCCGCTTCGCTTTCAGGGTGGCTGCACCGGCCTGGTTCTCGAGGATAAATTCACGCGCAAACTCGCCATTCTGGATTTCATCGAGAATACGGCGCATTTCCCGCTTGGTTTCCTTGTTTACCACACGCGGACCCCGGGTCAGATCGCCATACTCGGCCGTATTGGAAATGGAATAACGCATGTTCGCGATACCGCCCTCATACATCAGGTCGACAATGAGCTTCAATTCATGGAGGCATTCAAAGTAGGCCATTTCCGGTGCATAACCGGCTTCCACCAGCGTCTCGAATCCGGCCTGAACCAGCGATGTGGCGCCACCGCACAATACCGCCTGTTCACCAAACAGATCGGTTTCGGTTTCTTCCTTGAACGTGGTTTCGATAATCCCGGCACGGCCACCGCCATTGGCTGATGCATAGGACAGGGCGATATCCCTGGAGCGTCCGCTGGCGTCCTGGAAAACAGCGATCAGGCTGGGCACACCGGCACCCTTGGTATAGGTAGAGCGCACCAGGTGACCGGGACCCTTCGGCGCGATCATGATGACATCGAGGTCGGCACGCGGTTCGATTTGCCCATAGTGAATATTGAAGCCGTGAGCAAACGCCAGTGCGGCACCCTGCTTGATGTTGGGTGCGATGCTTTCATTATAAAGCCGTGCCTGGTGTTCATCAGGGGCCAGCACCATTACCACGTCGGCACCCTTCACGGCAGCTTCGATGGACTTCACGACAAGACCGGATTTCTTTGCCTTGGCCTCGGATATGGAGCCGGGACGCAAGCCAACGGTCACATCGACGCCGGATTCCTTGAGGTTATTGGCATGTGCATGGCCCTGCGAACCATAGCCGATGATGGTGACCTTGAGAGCCTGAATAATGGAAAGATCCGCGTCTTTGTCGTAGTAAATGTTCATGTTATTTACCTGTGTATCAGCTGTGATAAACGCCGGCAGACGGGCGTTCTGTTAATAGAATCCGGTTTATATTTTCAGCGAGCGACTACCGCGGGAGATACCGGAAACACCGGAACGCACCACCTCGATAATAACGCCCCGGTCCAGGGCCTGCAGAAAGGCATCCAGTTTGTCACCGGCACCTGTCAGCTCAATCGTGTAGTTCTCCTCGGTGACATCGATGATGCGGCCGCGGAAAATGTCAGACAGGCGTTTCAGCTCATTTCGCCGTTCGCCTTCTGCCTGTACCTTGACCAGCATCATTTCACGTTCGATGTGGGGGCCATCGGTCATGTCCATCAGCTTGACGACATCAATCAGCTTGTTGAGTTGCTTGGTGATCTGCTCGATGATTTCCTCTGTGCCACGGGTGACCAGTGTCATCCGGGACAGGGACGGGTCTTCAGTCGGCGCCACGGTCAGCGATTCGATGTTATAGCCGCGCGCGGAAAACAGTCCGGCCACCCGCGACAGGGCACCCGCCTCGTTCTCCATCAATATGGAAATTATATGTCGCATCTTAAACCAGTATCATCTCGTTCTGACCGCCACCGGCCGGGATCATCGGGTACACATTTTCTTCCCTGTCAGTTATGAAATCCATAAATACCAGCCGGTCTTTCAGTTTCAACATTTCAGCCAGGGCGCCTTCAACATCTCCCGGACGGGTGATTTGCATACCGACATGCCCGTAGCTCTCGGCCAGTTTCACGAAGTCCGGCAGGGATTCCATATAGGACATGGCATAGCGTTTCTGATAAAAGAATTCCTGCCACTGGCGCACCATGCCCAGGTAACCGTTATTGAGATTGATAATCTTCACCGGCAGCGAGTATTGTGTGCAGGTCGACAACTCCTGGATACACATCTGGATACTGCCCTCACCGGTCACGCAGGCGACCGTGGCATCCGGATGCGCGAACTGCACACCCATGGCCGCCGGCAGGCCAAAGCCCATCGTGCCCAGGCCACCCGAGTTGATCCAGCGCCGCGGTTTGTCGAACTTGTAGAACTGTGCGGCCCACATTTGATGCTGCCCGACATCGGAGGTGATAAAGGCATCCCCGCCGGTTAGCTTGTACAGCGTTTCTATCACATACTGTGGCTTGATCGCTTCACTGTCATGATCATATTTCAGGCAGTCCTTCGAGCGCCACTCATCGATCTGCTGCCACCAGTCCTTCAGTGCAACGGCATCTGAATGCACGTCGTTGTTTTTGACCTCATTCAGCATCGCCTTCAGCACATTATTAACGCACCCCACGATCGGCACATCCACCTTGACGTTCTTGGAAATGCTCGCGGGATCGATATCGACGTGCACGATGGTCGCGTGCGGGCAGAATTTCTCGATATGACCGGTGACGCGGTCATCGAAACGCGCACCGATAGCAAGCAACACATCACAGTGGTGCATCGCCATATTGGCTTCATAGGTGCCGTGCATGCCGAGCATGCCGACAAACTGCGGATCGGTGGCCGGAAAACCGCCCAGCCCCATCAAGGTGTTGGTGACGGGGAAATTCATGATCTTTGCCAGTTCGGTGAGCGACGCTGACGCATCACCCAGGATCACACCGCCACCGGTATAAAAGATCGGCCGTCTGGCGGTCTGCATCAACTTCACTGCGCGCTTGATCTGACCGGTATGCCCGATGTGTACCGGATTGTAGGAACGCATCTCAACCGTGTCGGGGTAGTGAAATCTGGTTTTTTCGGCGGTAATGTCCTTAGGGATATCCACGACCACCGGACCCGGACGCCCCGTGGTCGCGACATAAAACGCCTTCTTGATCGTCACGGCCAGATCGCGGACGTCTTTCACCAGGAAATTGTGCTTTACACAGGGACGCGTAATGCCGATATTATCCGCCTCCTGGAAGGCATCATTGCCAATCAGGTGCGTTGGAACCTGGCCGGTGAACACCACCATGGGGATGGAATCCATGTACGCCGTGGCAATGCCGGTCACTGCATTGGTGGCACCCGGACCCGAGGTCACCAGCACCACACCGGGCTTGTCGCATGAACGGGCGTAGCCATCAGCGGCATGCGTGGCTGCCTGTTCGTGACGCACCAGGATATGCCTGATCTTGTCCTGCGCATACAGGGCGTCGTAAATATGCAATACGGCGCCACCGGGGTAGCCGAAGATTATTTCGACCCCCTCTGCTTCCAGGGAGCGCACAAATATTTCCGCGCCTGTGAGTTCCACCGATCCTTACTCCTGACGTAAACCGTTTAATTCTGACTGCGAAAAAAAAAGCCCGTACACAGGGCGATTAGGTCGCATTCTTTGAACATGAGAAAGTACTGATATTCAAAGTAAAGGTCAAGGGATTCCCTCGCTGCAGGGCGCCTCCCCGCGGCGATGCCGGGCGAAGTCCCGATGTGTGACCTGATAACTTGTCCTGCACCCTTAACAACCTTACTATTACTATAGATTTCAGACAGGACAGTCGGCTTCATGAACCCATTTTACCCTTCCCTTGTGCCTGGCAGGCGGCTGCAGGCAGCCGCCCTTTTCGTAACCACATTGTTGCTGCAATCCACCGTGTATGCCGAAATATACAAGTGGGCTGACGACAGCGGTGAAATACACTATACCCAGACGCCGCCACCGACCGGCATTGCCTCACAGGTCATTGAAGGGGCACCACCGCCCTCGGAATCCCCCGAGACCATACGCCAGGAGCAGCAAAAACTGCAGCAGCGGCTCGATGCCATGGAAGAACGCCGTGCCGAACGGGAGAACCAGAAGGCCCTCGAGAGACAGCGCAGGAAACTCGATGACATCAGCGAGAAAAACTGCATTACTGCAAAAAACAACCTTGCCAAACTGCATCAAGGGGGTATAAAACGCTACCTGACGCCGGAGGGTGAGGTCATACGACTCACTGAAGAGGAGCGCGTGCGGCGCATCACCGAGGCACAAAATCAGGTCGACAAATACTGCAGCCAGTGAGGATGGTCGCCCCATGCCCTACCTTAAAATCCAGACCAATCAAATCCTGCCGGTGGATGGTGCCAAGAACCTCGCCAGAAAGGCCTCGGCACTGGTGTCGAAACAGCTCGGCAAGCCCGAGAGCTACGTCATGACAGCGGTGGAAACCAACCCGGCCATGACCTTTGCCGGCACAGACGCACCGCTGGCGTTTCTGGAACTCAAGAGTATCGGGCTGTCTGACTCGATTACCGCTGACGCGTCGCGCGCCCTCTGTGAGCTGGTCTCGACCGAAACTGCCATTGATTCAGCGCGCATCTATATCGAATTTTCCGATGCGGAACGCAGCATGTGGGGCTGGGACAAGGGGACATTCTAGGCCAGTCGCCACGCCCGCAATCGCCGCCCGGCACAGCAGACAAGCAGCTTGCGGTATACGCACACCCGTCTGGCCGCTACAATCTGTGCCACCTGAGGCCAACTTGAAAACAGCACCATGCGTCTATCCCGGTACCCGCTCTCTACCCTGAAAGAAACGCCGGCTGATGCCGAGATCATCAGTCACCAGTTAATGATGCGCGCCGGCATGCTGCGCAAGCAGGCGGCCGGTATCTATAGCTGGTTACCGCTTGGCCTGCGGGTACTACGCAAGGTTGAGGCCATTGTGCGGGAAGAGATGGAACGCGCCGGCGCACTGGAATTGCTGATGCCGGCGGTACAACCTGCCGAGCTATGGGAAGAATCCGGCCGCTGGGAGCAATACGGCCCGGAACTGCTGCGTTTCCACGACCGTCACCAGCGTGAATTCTGCTTCGGGCCGACGCATGAAGAGATTATCACCGATATCGTACGACGCGAGATCCGCAGCTATAAACAACTGCCGGTGAACTACTACCAGATTCAGACAAAGTTTCGTGATGAAATCCGGCCGCGTTTCGGCGTCATGCGTGCGCGCGAGTTTCTGATGAAAGACGCCTATTCCTTCCATATCGACCAGGAATCGCTGGAACAAACCTACCAGGTGATGTACGAAAGCTATAGCCGTATTTTTACCCGTCTCGGGCTCGACTTCCGCGCCGTACATGCCGACAGCGGTGCCATTGGCGGCAGCGTCTCACACGAGTTTCATGTGCTGGCAGAGTCCGGGGAAGATGCCATCGCGTTTTCATCCAGCGGCGAATATGCTGCCAATGTCGAGCGTGCCGAGGCCATTGCAGCGACGGGCAGGCGCGCAGCGGCAACTGCAGACATGGCTGTTGTGGACACACCCGGGCAGCACACGATTGACGAGCTCTGCAGTTTTCTGAATGTCCCCGCACAGCGTTGCCTGAAGACCTTGATGGTGCTAGGCCAGGAAGCTGACGTGGTTGCACTGGTTTTACGCGGCGATCATGAACTGAACATCATCAAGGCGGAGCAGCAACCGGCAGTCGCCGCCCCGCTGCAGTTTGCGAGCGATGAACAGATCAGAGCAACGGTTGGCTGCGGAACCGGATCACTGGGACCTATCGGCCTGGCGATACCCGTTATTGTCGATCACGCCGCGGCCCATGTGGCTGACTTTGTTTGCGGCGCCAATGAAGATGGCAAACACCTCACCGGGGTCAACTGGGAACGGGATTTATCGTTACCCGTGTGTACTGACCTGCGCAATGTCGTTGACGGCGATCCCAGTCCCGATGGCAACGGCACACTGAATATCGCGCGCGGTGTCGAGGTCGGGCATATCTTCCAGCTCGGCAAAAAATACAGCGAGGCCATGAAGGCCAATGTGCTCGACGAACAGGGCAAGGAACAGGCCATGATTATGGGTTGCTACGGTATCGGGGTATCGCGCATCGTTGCCGCCGCCATCGAGCAGAACAACGATGACAAGGGCATGATATGGCCGGACGCAATCGCACCCTTCCAGGTCGCCCTGCTGCCGATGAATATGAAAAAATCCCTGCGCGTACGAGAAGCCGCGGATGCACTCTATGCGGAACTGCTGGCTGCCGGCTTCGAGGTGTTGCTGGATGACCGGCCCGTGCGTCCCGGCGTCATGTTCTCCGACATGGAACTGATTGGCATCCCGCACCGGGTCGTGGTTGGCGAAAAGAACCTTGACCAGGATAAACTGGAATACAAGTCACGCCGTGACACGGAAAGCCGGGATATCCCGCGTGCTGATATTGTCGCTTTCCTTAACACTCAACTGGACAATGGCTGAACCGATATACAAGGGTATGGCATTGCACATACCGCATCTGGCAAGGCTTCTTCTGGCAACCACACTGCTGCTCAGCCACGACGTCCGGGGCGCCACCCAGGAACGGCCGGATGCCGATATGCGTGCCAGCCTGATTGCAGCCATCAAGTCGAGTAACAGTTTTACTGACCGTTTTGATGCCGAAGTCTGGCTGACCGACATGTCCAACCGCCTGCAAACCCGGGTAGAAGACCCGCAGGAACGTCTGCTGATTCTCAGGCAGATCCACTTCGAGGCACGCCGCTCCGGGCTTGAACCGGAGCTGGTCCTCGCACTGATCAATGTCGAGAGCAACTTTGATCGCTTTGCAATTTCCAGTGCCGGTGCCCAGGGTCTGATGCAGGTCATGCCGTTCTGGCTGGATGAGCTTGGCCGGCCTGATGACAACCTGTTTGACATCAATACCAACCTGCGATTCGGTTGTACGATCCTGAATATTTATCTGGATCGCGAACAGGGTGACATGCGCCGCGCACTGGCGCGATACAACGGCAGCGTTGGCCAGAACTGGTATCCGCAGCGCGTCTACAAGGCGTTACGCAAGACCTGGTATCGTCAGTAAGCGAAGCTACCCCGCTTCAAAAAGCGCAATCGACTCGACATGCGCGGTATGCGGGAACATGTCCATCACCCCTGCCGACAGCAGGCGATAGCCCTTTTCATGCACCAGTGTACCCGCATCCCGCGCCAGCGAACCGGGGTGGCAGGAGACATACACAATACGTTGTGGCCGCATGTCTCCCAGCACATCCAGCACCTCGGACGCACCATTGCGGGGGGGATCGAGTAACACCTTGTTGCAGGCAGTCTCCGTCCAGGTCGCTCCGGCATTCGCATCAGCAAGGTTGGCACTGTGGAAGGTGGTGTTCTCCAGTCCGTTCAGGGAGGCATTGTCGCGCGCGCGGCTGACCAAACCGGCCTCACCCTCGACACCGACAACCGTACCCGCATAACGCGCCATTGGTAACGTGAAATTGCCCAGTCCGCAGAACAGGTCCAGCACGGTATCGCCCCTGTCCAGTGCCAGCAGGCCGAGCACGCGCGCTACCATTTGTTGATTAATCGCGGCATTGATCTGGGTAAAATCGTTTGGTTTGAACCGGATTTCTATTGATTCTGCGGGCAGTTGATAAGACAGCACGGAGTGCTCCGGCCACAGCGGCTGCACACTTTCCGGCCCGGCCGGCTGCAGGTAGACATGCAGCTCCCGCTCCATCGCATACTGTTGCAGTGTGTCACGATCACCCTGGCTCAAGGGGTCAAGATGTCTGAACACCAGTGCCGTTGTGCCCCCGGCGACAGCCACCTCAACCTGAGGGATGCGTGCCCGCGCCTGCAGTTGCCCGATCAACTGCGCCAGTTCCTCAAACCGTTTGCCAATGGATGGATGCAGCACCTCGCAAGCTGCCAGATCGGCGACATAGGGATGGTGCTTTTCACGGAAGCCAACGAGTACGCGGCCCTTTTTGATGACATCTTTTACACCCAGCCGCCCCTTGGTACGGTAACCCCAGACCGGCCCCGTGAGCGCTGGCAGCACCGCTTGCGGCACAAGCTTGCCGATGTGTTTGAGGTTATCGAGCAATGTCTGCTGCTTTGCCTGTATTTGTGCAGCGGGTTCCATATGCTGCAGGCTGCAGCCGCCACACACACCAAAATGTGCGCACCGCGGTTGCACGCGATCGGGCGAGGCCTGTGTCACCGCGGTGACCTGGCCCTCGTCAAAGCGCCGGCGCGATGCCCGGTATTCAAAACTGACGACCTCGCCGGGCAGCGCACCATCGATGAAGACTGCCTTGCCGTCCAGATGCGCGACACCGCGTCCGTCGTGGGACAGCGACTCTATGGTGACGCCGCTGACGGGATCCGGCAGGCGTTTCCTGCGGCTACGTTTGCTCATGATGCTGTGTACCCGTTTAAGTTTAACCGTCACGGAAGCACACGGAATAACACGTAAATATTGCGATTAAAACAGTATTCTTCCGTGTGTTTCCGTGGCAAGTGTCTTTATCTTGAGCGGGTTGTAGCCGTATCAGGAGCCTGTCGGACCACGGGCCGGTCTACCCGGCAGCTTGTCTCTGCCAGTTATCCAGGAACTCGGTCAGGTGCGGCTTCTGCTCCTTCAGCAGCTCCGTGCGCAGTTGTTCGCAGGACTGCGCATACTGCGCCGCACTGATGTGTCCACGGGTCAGTTCGAAGCGCTGGTAGACAAGATAGGTATTGAGCACATCCGTCTCGCAATAATTACGGATGCCCTCGATATCACCGGCCTGGTAGTTTTCCCACACCTTGCTACCGTCCATGCCCATCTTTCCCGGAAAACCCAGCAGCGTTGCGATCTCGTCGAGGCGTGCAACCGCGCGTGGCTGGTAACCGGCCAGAACATCCATGATATCGGTGTGCCGCTCATGAAAGCGGCTCAGGTAGTTATTCCATTTGAAGTTCTTGTCATCACTGCCGGTGTCCCAGTAACGCGGTGCGGCGATGCCATGCAACAGGCTGCGGTAATGGATGACCGGCAAGTCAAAACCTGAACCGTTCCAGGAGACCAGCGTGGGCGTAAAGCGCTCGATGCCGTCGAAGAAGCGTTGCAACAGTTCCTGTTCCGGCGAATCCGGCTCACCGAGCGACCATACCTTGAGCTTGTCCGCACTACGCAACACCACGGAAATGGCAACGATGCGATGCAGATGGTGGCGCAGGAACTCCGAACCGCCGGTCTCGGCAGCACGTTTGTGGAACATCACCTTGCCGACATTGTTGTCATCCAGGTCGTCAATTCCGTACAAACGGCGGCCCGCCTCCACATCGGGAACCGTCTCGATATCAAAAACAAAGATACTCATGCGTGCCTATTTCTGCTTCCAGGCACCCTGCTTGTCCATGTACCACCAGCCGGCCGGGGCATTACCGACCCAGCGTTTCGCAAAGGTATCACGGATATCGGCTTCCCATTCAGGGTGGCCGTTGGCGTTGGCAATTTCCTTGTAAAGGGCACCGCGGTCTGCGTTCTCTTTTGCGACCAGGCCCTTGACAACATTGCGCTCCTGCAGGGGCACCAGCTTCTGATCACGCACATCAAGCTCGCCATTACGCGTCATGCCGATGGCGCCGGATTTATAGTAGGGTGCCAGCTGCTTGTGGCGTTGTTCCATACTGGCTTGCAGCTGCTGAATGGCCGGGGTATTGACGGAAAGATCCGCATTGGCCTGTGCCGGACTGATAAACCAGTCCAGCAGGGCATTGCCTGCAGACGGTGTCACGCCGTACGGCCGTCGTGATTGTGGCTCGACCGGTGCGCCCGGCTGATCACCGTAAACATCCTGGATGATGCGGTCTGCCGCCTTGACGGCAGCTTCCGCAGGGAAATAGACATTGATCGTGACACAGGCTGCGACAAACAGCAGCAGGGTCATTGCAACAGGAATCCGTACTAGTTTCATCACTCGGCCTCTCTTTTCCATGAAGTTCATTGATCGTTTACTGCCAGATGGTCGTTCGCGGAAGGGTAACACGTACCCTGACACGGTATCACTCCACGACCGCCTCCTGCTGAACGGTAACCGCCATTATCTGGGCAATCAGTGTATCCCAGTCAACACGGTCGGCATAACCGATAACATCCAGCCGCGGCGGAATCAGGCGTCCCTTGACAAGATAATAACCGTTCTTGGCCGGTGCGACGCCTCCCATGTCACAGATACCGTTCGCCAGCCGACAGCGGATGCCGAGACGGTCATACGGGAAGTCTTCAAAAAAGCGCAGAAAGCTGCGCGACAATGCGCCACCCACACCGCCACCGCCAATACTGGAGATGTTATCCACGGCCCTCTGGCTGATGCGGTGACGCGAGCGATCGTCTTCGGGGGTGGCGAACTCGGCATCGAAGGCCACCGGTCGCCACGATTCCATATCCAGCCCGTCAATGCGGCCATTCAGGCGACCCTCAATCCTGCCGAACGAGAAGGTTCGGGTGAGCGTCTCGAGATCGACATTATCGGCACGTGCATCGACCTGCAGGCGTGGCACCAGGCCGAAGGGGCGCTCCAGTGACAGGTTGCGCAGTGTCACCTCACCGTCAAACACGCGTATCAGCAGGATACCGCCCACCTTGAGATCGCCATCGTCGTAGCGAACGTTCGGTATCACCCCCGACAGTTTGCCTGCCAGTTCCGGCCATCCCAGCGCCAGGCTCAACTGCGACAGGGACACCGGCTCAAGCAGTCCATTGACCTGCCAGCGCAACGGCAGGTTCTCGCCATACTCCAGCTGGAAATCGTCGATCCTGAGTGCGCCGTCCAGCACCGGGATCTCAACCGGCTCCACCAGCTGCACGGAATCGCGGCTGGCATCAAAGCCAAAACGGGTCGCACCCAGCGCTACCTTGAAGACGCTGCCACTTGCCCAGGTCAGCTCGGAACGTGCAGGCGTGGCGCTATCAACCCAGCGTATCCGGCCATTCACCCTGTCCAGTGCGAAACGGCCCTCACGGTCATCCACCGACAGGTTCAATGGGTCAAGGGAGACATGGCTGAGCTTGCCCTGCTCCCAGTGCAGCGCGCCGCTGATTTGCCCGCTCATGGCCAGATCAGCGAGCATGGTGCCGAACAACCATGGCTTCAGATAGGTGTCATACAGGGATGGAAACCCTGCCTGCAGGACCTCCACGCGCAGCGCCTGAAGCGGTGCATCAGCCGCCAGATCGATATGGCCGTTGCCCTCCAGCTGCACGTTGCCGGGGTGCTGATAGGTGAATGACCGCACTAACAGTTGTTGCTTCGCTGACAGCCAGTCAACATGTGCGCTGAGCGTCAGCGGTAGTGACGGCATTTCAATAAATACCGGCTCAACGTAGAGTGCGCCCTGCCGGCCAACCATATCCAGCGCCACCTGCATGCCGGCACTGCCCGGCTTCACGACAGCGTGCAAACTGACATCGAGGTTCTCCGCCGCGACACTGCCGTCGGCATCAGACAGCTCTGCAGCGCGCAGCTGTATGTCGACATCGGCTTCCGTTAACTGTGCAGCCACACCGGTGATGCGCGCGATGATATCCAGTTGGCCGTTACCGTCAACAACCGGCAGTGCAATTCCGGCGCCAGCCAGCTGGCGTGTGACAGCCGGCAATGACAGCGCCTCACCGCTGGCATTGACCTGCCAGTGTGACCCGGACAGCTCTGCCGTGATCACCAGCGTGCCGTCATGTACACGCACACCCGACAAACCGACCTCGATGCGGTTGCTATCGAAGCGGTAACGAAAGCGGGTCTGAATGTTTTGCCGTCCCAGCACACTCGAGTGCGCCTTGAGCGTACCCTGCTCACAGTTTGCCAGAGTGGCCGTCAGTTGCGCGCGCGGGCATGACAGTTCGACCCCGGAGAGCTCACCGAGACCTGCGGGCAATGCTGCACGCTGTGTGTGCAACAGCAGCCCGGCATAACCGTCATCCAGCCAGTTCAATTGCACTGTCACGGTCTCTGCCGACCAGCCCGCACCGTCAAGTGTGCCCAGCTGCAAACGCACGACATCAACTGCACGCCCCGGTAGAACGGCAATGGCCAGCAGGCCAGACGCCAGCAGTAACGCGATAACAACCCGGCGCCGGGGGGCCATCATTCAGGCAGGAAAGACCCCGGTTGACAGGTAGCGGTCGCCGCGGTCGCAGATAATGGCGACGATCACCGCGTGCTCGACCTGTTGCGAGAGTGTTAACGCCGCAGCGACGGAACCGCCTGAGGAAATACCCGCGAAGATGCCTTCCCGGGCTGCCAGCTCAAGCGTGGTACGTTCCGCATCGGCCTGGTCAACCTCGATAGTACGGTCGACGCTGGCGGCATCAAAGATCGAGGGCAGATAGGCCTCAGGCCAGCGACGAATCCCCGGTATCGACGACCCTTCCGAGGGCGTCACACCGACGATTTCCACTGCCGGATTCTGTTCTTTCAGGTAACGTGAGGTACCCATGATGGTGCCGGTGGTCCCCATGGCACTGACGAAATGGGTGACACTGCCCGCCGTATCACGCCAGATCTCCGGCCCCGTGCCCTGGTAATGTGCCAGCGGGTTATCGGGATTGGAAAACTGGTCCAGCACCCTGCCCTCGCCACGTGCTTCCATTGCCTTTGCCAGATCACGGGCACCTTCCATGCTGGCCTCCTTGCTGACCAGGATAATCTCCGCACCAAAGGTCTTCATCACCGCGCGGCGCTCGACACTCATGTGTTCGGGCATGATCAGCAGCATGCGATAACCCTGCATCGCAGCCACCATCGCCAGTGCAATTCCGGTGTTGCCACTGGTCGCCTCTATCAGCGTATCACCCGGTTTGATCTCGCCGCGTTTCTCGGCATGTTTGATCATGCAGAGTGCCGGCCGGTCCTTGACCGAACCGGCAGGATTATTCCCTTCCAGCTTTACCAGCAATGTGTTGGTGGTGTCGCCTGCCATGCGTTGCAGGCGCACCAGCGGCGTATTGCCAACGGTCGATTCAAGCGTGGGAAACTCCATACCGGTTCATCCGTCATAAATTACAGGTCCACAGTATACCCAAGAAAAGTATTTATCAGACAGCAATTGGCGGATTTGACTGACTTCTGCCACGTAGCGAAGCACGGCCGATTGCATTAGCATATCGTCTGCCCCGGCAGAGACAACCATGCCGGTCCGATCACGTGACTATCAGGGTTTAAATTGATGCCAGGGAAAAATGAATCAGCAAGACACCACCCTGCGGGACACTTCAGGCGGGTAACGGAATCAGTACGGCAATTCTTCATGCGCACCCTGACACCGCCAGACAGGCGGCACAGTTCGGCGCGTGAAGCACCGCCCTTGCCGGAAGATGACCGCCCGTTTAAAGGGGGCAGGCAATCTTTCTCCAGTGGACTGTTTGCCGAGTTATTGATTGAACTGCCCATGCATCGCCACCGGCTGGCACGCGCCCACGAGTGCGGCGACATGGACACACTCGGGAATGCCGTCCACCAGTTGCTGGGTGCCGTTGCCTACTGTGATGCACCGGAGCTTGAGGAAGCACTTCGTGAACTGCGACGGGCGATAAAAACGGGGGAGCAACAGAGCGTCGACATCTACCAGCAACGCGCCATCAATGTGCTTGACAGCACCCTGAGGTACAGCGGCTACCGGGGTCACGGCTAGTACAGGATCAAGGCGCCAGCTGCCGCACTCTCGGGCCGGCCAGCTGCCGCAGCCAGAGCCTAGGGCAAGCGTGCCTCACGCATCAGCCGCTTCATCCCGGCGACTGCATTTGCCAGCCCGCTGAATAACGCCCTTGCAATAATGGCGTGACCGATATTCAACTCACGGATCTCCGCGATGGCCGCGATCGTCTTGACGTTGTGATAGTTCAGGCCATGGCCGGCATGTACTGTCAGCCCGGCAGCAACGCCCTGGCGCACCGCTTCCACGATTCGCGCCAGCTCTTCACCCTGTTGCCCGGCATCACCGGCATCGGCAAAATGACCGGTGTGGATTTCAATACAGGGAGCACCTGACTCCGCGGCGGCGGCAATCTGGGCGGGTTCGGCATCAACAAACAGGGAGACGCGGATACCGGCAGCCTGCAGGCGCGCGCAGGCGTCACGTATCCGGTGCAGCTGGCCGGCGACATCCAGCCCGCCCTCGGTCGTCAACTCTTCTCGTCGCTCCGGCACCAGGCAACAGTCCTGCGGCTGCAACCGCTCGGCGAAGGCCAGCATGTCTTCCGTCACTGCCATTTCCAGGTTCATGCGGGTCTGCAGCACATCCTTCAGCAGCAACACATCACGTTCCTGGATATGGCGACGGTCTTCACGCAGGTGCAGGGTGATGCTGTCCGCACCGGCCTGCTCCGCTTCGATGGCTGCCTGCAGCGGGTCCGGATAGCGCGTCCCCCGGGCCTGGCGCAGTGTCGCAACGTGGTCAATATTCACGCCCAGCAACATGTCAGCATTGTGTTTCATTGTTCATCAACCTGTCTGTTAATTAGCTACAGTTGCCTTTGCACCACGCTGTCCGGCGCGTGACATGACCGACAACTGCCGCAACACTTCCCGGCTACGCAGCGGACGCGCCCCCAGGTACAGCGCCAGTGCCGCACGCATCAGGCGTTTGACTTCACGACAGGCCTGCGGCTCCTGCAGTTCCTCACAGTGCAGCGACAGCAGGCTGGCGCCCTGCAGGAAGATACCCTCATGACTTTCCTGTTGCCGTCGCACCGGCCCGCATTCCAGCTGGTATTCGTAGAGCCTGTCGCTGTGCACCGGCCTATCGCTGTCAAACTCGTGATCCAGCAGCAAACCGTACCCCAGTGACTGTAACAGGCGTTTCTCGAAAACACGCAGTGCCTGTTCCTCGTTGTCGCCCAGCGCCATGAGCGCCCGCTCATAGGCATCGAATAGTTCGGGATGCGGATCATGCCGCGTCATCAGCCGCAGCAATAATTCATTAAGATAACAGGCGCACAGCACCTGGCGCCCCGGAAACACGCCGACCGCACCGCGGCTCTCCACGCCTGTCACGGTGCCCAGTTCACCACGCAGAGTCCATGACAGCGCCACTGGCCGCAACATCTGCAACTGGTTCTGCCAGCGCGAACGTGCGGTGCGCGCACCACGTGCAATCAGCCCGATGCGTCCATACTCGCGGCTGAACACTTCCAGCAGCAGGCTTGAATCACGATACGGGTGGTGGTGCAGAATCCAGGCAGGTTCGAGCGTGGCTCTTGTTGTGTGCGTCATATCAGACAATCACCGGCAATCTATTCGTCGTGAGTATATCCCAGACTGTGCAGCGCGCGCTCATCGTCCGCCCAGCCCTCCTTGACCTTGACCCACAGTTTCAGATTAACCTTGCCATCAATCAAGGCTTCAATATCCTTGCGCGCCTCCATCCCGACCTCCTTGAGTACGCGTCCCTGCCTGCCGATGACGATGGTCTTCTGGCTGTTGCGCTCGACCCAGATGAGCGCATGAATATGGGTAATTTTGGGCTCACTCCTGAACGCCTCGATTTCCACTGTCAGTCCATAGGGTAGCTCCTTGCCCAGCTTGCGGAACAGTTTTTCCCTGACCAGCTCCGCGGCAAGGAAGCGCACCGGGCGATCTGTCACCTGGTCTTCCGGAAACATCGCCGGCGCCATGGGCAGCAGGGTCTCAATAGCAGCTTCCAGCGCCGCGACGTTATCGCCCCTGGCGGCAGAAATCGGAATGACCTGTTCGAAGCTGCGTTTCCCGGACAGCTCCTGCAACCGCGGCAGCAATTCATCCCGGTTGGCCAGCAGGTCAATCTTGTTCACGGCCAGTATCACCGGAGAGTCGATGCTGCCGAGTTTTTTCAGTACCAGTTCATCGTCCGTGGTCCACCTGGAAGCATCCACCAGGAACACCACCACGTCGACGTCGGACAGGACACTGCTCGCCGTACGGTTCATGTACCGGTTCATGGCGCGCCCGCTGTAATCGTGGATACCGGGGGTGTCAATGTATATCAGCTGTGCACTGTCGCGTGTCTTTATTCCCAGCACACGGTGGCGCGTGGTTTGCGGGCGGCGCGAGGTAATACTGATCTTTTGTCCGAGTATACGGTTCAGGAGTGTGGATTTTCCGACGTTGGGCCGGCCGAGCAGCGCAATGTAGCCACAACGAAAATCACCCCCCATGATCAGTCGACCTGCAGTTGTGCCAGCATGCGTTCAGCGGCTTGCTGTTCCGCCTGGCGGCGACTGCCGCCCTCGCCGCTGGTGGCTGGCACCTCGACATCACCGGCGACACACGTCACCTTGAAGAACTGTGCGTGTGCTTCGCCGCTTACCCTGGTGACTGAATATTCGGGCAGGGCTTTCTGCCGAGACTGAAGGAATTCCTGCAGCCGCGTCTTGGCATCCTTCAAAAAGGCAACCTCCGGCAGCGAGGCCAGTTTGGCCTCGAACAACGCGAGAATACAGGCCTTGCAGGCTTCAAATCCACTCTCCAGGTAGATCGCGCCCAGCAGTGCCTCGACAGCATCCGAAAGAATGGAATCACGACGGTGACCGCCACTGCGCCGTTCACCGATTCCGAGTATCAGATACTCTCCGATATCCAGTGCACGGGCAATATCAGTCAATGATTCGCGGCGTACCAGCCTTGAACGCAGTCGGCTCAACTTGCCTTCGCTTGCCTGTGGATAACGCCGGTACAATTCTTCGGCGATAACACCACCGAGAACGGCATCCCCGAGAAATTCCAGACGTTCGTTATTACGGCTACCGGCACTGCGATGTGTGAGTGCCTGCTGCAGCAGTGCCCGGTCAGAAAATTCATGACCGAGCCGCTGCTCCAGCAAAGCTGTTGATTTGCTCAAACCCGTTTTAATTTCACCTGCTTGTTAAAGTCCATCACCACCGAAACATTATAAAACAGGTGTACGCGTGACTCATACTTTGCCGTGACCATCCAGGACTGACCATAGGGCTTTATAATCAATTGCTTGGGAGTGATGGTGTCGACATAACTGATATCAAAACGCCGTTCCGCTTTATCCCTGATTTCAGCCGGGCTCTCGAAACCGGAGTCCTTTGACATTGTTTCCAGAGTCGAGGAAATCATGTAGTACTCGTAATATGACGGGTACATTTTTAGTATCAACAATACAAAAAACCCGATCAGCCCAAGAATGATCAACCAGCCTATCGCAGTGACCCCTTTCTGTTGATGCATGGAATGCATGGTCTTCCCCTCCGTGATTTACCCTATTGAATTTTCATGCCGATGCGGTCCCAGTCGACACCGCCGTTCGCACCATCCCAGTTCATCCAGACTCGAAACGCCTTGCCCACCAGGTTGGCCTCCGGTACCGGCCCCCAGTAACGACTGTCATTGCTGTTGTCGCGATTATCGCCCATGACGAAATATTCGTCCTCCCCGACAACATACTCGCCCTCGAGTCCCGGCGTGCGCGGCATTACCAGAATATTATGCAACACATCGCCCAGTTGCTCCTGGCGCTGACTGGCACCCGACATGGAGATACCTGAACCGACACCGATGTAGACACCGGCCGGGACCTGCCCGACGGGTTCACCGTTGATGTAGACGATCTTGTTGTAATAACCGACCCTGTCACCCGGCAAGCCGACAATGCGCTTGATGTAATCGGTAGAAGGATCTTTCGGGTAACGAAACACCACCACGTCACCGCGCCCGGCTTCTCCCACTTCCATAACCTTGGTGTTCAGCACCGGCAACCGTATGCCATAGGCATATTTATTCACCAGGATGAAGTCACCGGTCAGCAATGTTGGCATCATGGAATTTGAGGGGATCCGGAACGGTTCCACCAGAAACGAGCGCAACAGCAGCACCGCCAGCAGCACCGGAAAGAATGACTTGCAGTACTCGACGAATGTGGATTCTTTCAAGGTCGTGATGATCTGGTTGGAGTCGGGGGCCGCACCCCGATGAATCAGTGCCTCGGCCTTGCGACGGCGCTGTCGCGCCAGCAGCAGCGCATCGATGGCCCATGCCAGACCCGTAAAAAAGGTACCCGCAACCAGTAATGTCGGAAAATCAAGATCCATCGTTCCCTCGTATACTCACTCTGATGATGGGTTGCAGCGACCCGCGGCTATTATATTCACAGCCATGATCACTCATCCACACGTAACAC